>CASDZI010000069.1 GCA_949285605.1 uncultured Christensenella sp. | reverse complement strand
TTTTTTCCTCTCCTTTAATCGATATGTTCAGTAGTAATCTACTTGTAAATCATTATATAAGTAGAAAACTTCTATATAAAGTATTTTAAGAAGAAAATTACTATAATTAAGTTATGCAAATCGGCGAAGTAATAAAAAAATTGAGACAGGAAAAAAACCTGTCCCAACAAGCACTCGCAAAAGCAATCGGCGTCAGTCAGAAAGCCGTTGATTTTTGGGAAAAATCGATCAACGAACCTAAAGCAAGCTATATCGTGGCTTTAGCCGATTTTTTCGAGGTCAGTTGCGATTATTTATTGCGTGAGGAAAATTACCGTAACGAACGTTTCCGCTGATCAGATTTTAGTTTCCGCCCACTTTTTCAATTCGGTTTTATTTGCGGACGGGGAAAATACCTTCCCGTCTTTGACGGTTGCGCCCTTACAGGAAGGACGTAAATAATCGTTGGTTTTGCCCATTCCGCTGCCGCCGCTCGTAGCGAACGGGACGACGGTCTTACCCGAGAGGTCGCACGCTTCCAGGAAAGTGTTGACAATAGCGGGCGCTATATACCACCATATCGGGAAACCCACGAAAACGACGGAATATTCCTCGATATTCGGAAGGTCTGCCGTAATTATAGACGGGCGAGAAGTCTTGTCTTGCATTTCCTTACTGCTTCGGCTGTTTCCGTCCGTCCAGTCCAGATCCTTTGCCGAATATTTTTCCACGGGTTTGATCTCATAAAGGTCGCCTTTGACCTCTTTTGCCAGCGTTTCGGCGAGTTTTGCCGTGTGTCCCGTAGGAGAAAAGTAAGCAACCAAAGTTTTACCCATATATTACCTCCTTATTTGCTCAACGCAAAGTAATGATCGTCCCCCACTTCCTCCAACCATTCGGTGGAGGCGTTTTCCCCGGGAACTTCTATGGCAAGATGAGAAAACCAGCTGTCCGCCGCCGCCCCGTGCCAGTGTTTTACGCCTGCAGGAATATTGACCACGTCCCCCGGGTTTAAGGCGATAGCTTCCTTGCCCCATTCCTGATAATAGCCTTTCCCCGACAAGCATAAGAGTATCTGACCGCCGCCTTCCTCTGCCCTGTGGATATGCCAGTTGTTGCGGCAAGCGGGCTCGAACGTGACGTTATATATCCCTACCTGTTTGACCGAAATCGGCGCAAGGTAACTTCTGCCCATAAAATATTCCGCATATCCTTCATTAGGCTCTCCTATCGGGAAAATCATACTTTGGGCATGCAAACTTCTTGCATCGGAACCCTTATCGTCGGTTTTCCAAATATCTTTAGCCATACGAAACGCTGCCCACGCTTTCGGCCACCCTGCATAGAACGCCGCATGGGTAAGGATCTCCGCAATTTCCTCTTTGGTTATACCGTTGTTTTTCGCACTCTCGAGGTGATAGGCAAAAGACGAGTCGGTCAGTCCTTGCGACATCAACGACACCACTGTGACCAACGAACGATCCCGAGCCGAAAGCTGAGCCTCCCTGCTCCACACCTCTCCGAACAACACGTCGTCGTTCAACCTGGCAAATTCCGGTGCGAACTCGCCCAAACCGTCCCTGCCCGCCGTTTGTTTCTTAGTCATAACGCAATCTCTCCTTATATGTTTATAATATCATTATAAGGAAAACACAGAGACCTGTAAATTCCGCCGACGTTATTTACAAAATAGAGCTTATGCCAATTGCAATTACATCCTTCTAAAACTGCGAGATCCACTGCGACAACGGTATATAAGTTTTATATCCATTTGAAATTACATCCTTCTAAAACATACCGCTTGCATGGGATTATCGTAAGGCTGTTTTATATCCATTTGAAATTACATCCTTCTAAAACAATTATCGTTACTTATTCGTTACGGCAGAGGTTTTATATCCATTTGAAATTACATCCTTCTAAAACAGGATCGCCGACTAATGTTATGATGTTTTAGTTTTATATCCATTTGAAATTACATCCTTCTAAAACATAGCATAAAAGAGTTCGGTTTCAAAGTTCGTTTTATATCCATTTGAA
>CASDZI010000068.1 GCA_949285605.1 uncultured Christensenella sp. | reverse complement strand
AAAAAAACTTCTCGCAACCGCGTCGCACTCTTTCCCCGACAATCCCGCTTTTATTTTACTTAAAGCGAGGTTTTGAGCTTCCAGTACGGTTTCATAAGTAAAAGCTGCGTTTTGCGAAGGCGTACCGAAAAAAACCGTTCTCGTCATATCCGAACAATATCCGCCGAACTTCGCCCCGAAATCCAACGTCACCGGCATTCCTTTTTTCAGTATCTTGTCGGTTCTGTGCGCATGCGGTTTTGCGGTATTTTCACCGAAAGCCACAATGGACGGAAAGGCAAGTCCCTGCGCCCCTTCGGCAAGCAAAGCGCTTTCGAGAAGAGCTGCCAAGCGGTTTTCCGTCACACCCTCTTTTATTTCCCGGAGAATATATCCGAATACCCTGTCGGTAATTTCCTGAGCTTTAATCATTAAGGAAAGTTCCTTTTCGCTCTTTCTCCTGCGTAAAGCGCTTATTTCCTCGTCGATAAAACCGAATTCCTTTACTCCCGCCTTTCGCAGATCGAAGTATACCTTAAGAGGCAAATTCCTTTCCACCGAAATGGAAGTGATTTTTTTATTTTCGATATGCGGATACAAACGCTTAATGTCGTCGATAACAAAATCGAAGGCTTTGCCTTTTATTTCTTCAAAATACCGTGCGTCGGTATAATACGTCGGAACACAGTTTTTCTCGAACAAAATTACGGCGTCGGCATTCTCGTAACCGCTCAGATAAAATAAATCGGATGCGTCTTGAACCAGGCAAGCGTCGGTTTCGAAATTCAAAGCTTTCATAATTATATTTTACTCCTTAAGAGTAATTGCGGTCAACGGGTTTTCTTTTAATTACGGCTTTGACCTGGCTTTCGATATCAACGCAACGATAAACCCTACGAAAATCGCTCCCGCCAAGCCTGCTGCCGCGGATTTTACGCCGCCGGTCAACGCTCCGAACAATCCGCTTTCTCTTGCGCCTTCTATCGCGCCTTTGGCAAGGTTGCTGCCGAATCCCAAGATAGGTATCGTCACTCCTGCGTGAGCAAAATCTTTTAAGTAGCCAAATACTCCGATGGCTTCGAGGAATACGCCTGAGAGCAAAAAAATCACCAGAATTCTAGCAGAGGTAAGCTTTGTTAAATTGATCAGGATCTGCCCTATCAGGCAAATAAATCCGCCTATGCCGAAAACGGTAAGATATGTCAAAAAAATCTCCATTTATATAACCTCCAAAGAAACGGCATGCGCTATTGCCGGAATGGTTTCTCCCTGGAGAGAAGAGGTTTTGGACAGAAGCGCACCCGTGGGAATAAGCAAGATTTTGCGTTTCAGCCCTCTTTCCATAAGTTTGTATAGATATGCGCAAAAGACCAGACTGCTGCAACCGGCGCCGCTTCCGCCTTGACCTACGCCCTGAGCCTCTCTGTTATAAACCAATATCCCGCAATCGGTATAATTTTCGTCCAGATTGTATCCTTTTCCCTTGACCATAGACAGCAACAATCTTCCCCCTGCATGACCGAGGTCCCCCGTTACTATCATGTCGTAGTAATCGGGTTTTCTGCCCGTATCCCTGAAATGAGCGTCTAAAGTGTCCAACGTGGCAGGCAACATGACCGCACCCATATCGTTTGCGTCGCTGACTCCGTAATCCACCACTTTACCTACGGTAGCCGCCGTAATTTTTATTCCCCTTTTTCCCTCCGCTGAAAGCAGACAAGCCCCTGCGCCGGTAACCGTCCATTGTGCCAGCGGCGACCGCTGATTCCCCAGTTCCAAAGGAAAACGATATTGCCTCTCCGCCGTAGCGAAATGACTGGTGGTCGTGCATACCGCTTTCTGCATTAAGCCCGACTGTAACATGCTCGCACCTAAAATCAGGGCTTCTCCGAAGGTAGCGCAAGCGTTGTATAAACCGAAAAAAGGAATTTCGAATTCCCTCATTGCGAAGTTACACCCTATAATTTCGTCCAAAAGATCCCCGGCAAAGACTGCGTCGGTTTCGCTTTCGGTTATTTTTGCTTTATTCAATAGCTGCTTGACGACTCTCCTTTGCATTTCTATTTCGGCGTGTTCGAAACTCTTTTGTTTCAGAATATCGTCTTTCAGTATATAATCGAAATAGTCCTTCAAGGGACCTTCGCCTTCTTTAGGGCCGGCTATTGTGGCGACAGCGGTCACCGAAACAGGTTTGTTGAAAAAAAGAGTTTGTCCTTGCATAATACGTCGTTAAATGAACAGATAAACGATCCCGACTATTACCGATGCCGTAATTCCGAAAACAATCACGGGTCCTGCGATACTGAACATATTTGCGCACAACCCGAGCACTATCCCTTCTCTCCGGTGCTCAATAGCCGGACTGACCACGGAATTTGCAAAACCTGTAATGGGCACGATACTGCCCGCACCCCCGAAATTACCTATTCGGTCGTATATACCGAAGCCTGTCAAAATTCCGGTCAAAGTGATCATTATTATCGTGGTAAGTCCGGCGATTTCATTTTCATCGACGTTTTTAAGCAAAAACGCAAGAAGATCGGATATACCTTGCCCTATACAGCAAATTATCCCACCCGTTACAAAAGCCCTTATCATTGTGGAAAGGTGCCTG
>CASDZI010000067.1 GCA_949285605.1 uncultured Christensenella sp. | reverse complement strand
CCTGGACTTTGAATATAGCTAATACCAAAAATCCGCTCTTAAAGACTGCCGATCAGGTCATTATGTCGGCGGAACTCAATTACGGCGAGCTGAAAAAATTCAAGGGAATGACCGTTTACGCTTACGGCAGGCTCCCTCTTATGTATCTCAATCATTGTCCGAGAAAAGTCACCGGTATTACCTGCACTAACTGTTCAGAGGTAAAATCCATCGCTTATTGCGACGAAAAAGGGGAATATCCTATACGGAAGAAAACTATAGGCGGATACTGCCAGCACGAAATGCTTAATTCCGAAATTACCGATTTGTCCGGGAAAATCGAGGGTATGAATTTTTATTACGATTTTTGCGGTTGTACCCGCAAACAGCTTTTCTCGCCTATACGGAAAAGGCAAAAAAGGATATCCTTTCCTTAATGCCTTATTCCGACGTAAGCGCCGTCAGAAAAAGTCTGGACGAAACCCAAGAAGCGGATCTTATTTTGTTCGAACACGCCGTTAACCCTTCCATGAATTTCGACGACGTAACCATGGCACTGGAAAGAGCGGAAGTATTAAGTATGCTTTCCATGGGCGAGGTACTCAAGATCGAAAGGGTTTTGCGGGTTTCTCGTACGTTGAGAGGGCAAATACTTAATGTCCCCGACGACAGGATAAAACTTCTTAAAGAAAAAGCAAATCTGATATTCGTAGATAAAAAATTGGAAGACGATATAACGTCGGCCATATTGTCGGATACCGAAATGAGCGACAAGGCGTCTCCCGAATTATACGCAATTCGTACCAAAATACGAAAAATAAGCGACAACATTAAGGCAAAATTATACAATTACGTCAACGGAGCCGCATATTCAAAATATATGCAGGACAATATCGTTACCGTCCGAAACGACAGATATGTCGTCCCGCTGAAAGCCGAATATAAAGGGGTCATTCCCGGACTTATACACGATCAGAGTTCCTCGGGCGCCACGCTGTATGTCGAACCCATGGCGATAGTGGAAATGAATAACGATCTTAAAACCTGTTATTTGGAAGAAAATGCAGAGATAGAGAGGATATTACGTGCTTTTACCTATCGGATAGGCGCCGAAGCGGGAATGATCCGATATACGTTCGAAGTAATAACGGGTTTGGACATAATTTTTGCCAAGGCGAGATACGGAAATTCTCTTAAGGCGGTAAAACCTATCGTTACCGAAGAAAAGGTACTGGAAATTCAGACTGGCAGACATCCCCTTATTGCAGCCGAGAAAGTCGTCCCGAATGACATTAGGATAGGAGACGATTTCACTATTTTGCTCATAACCGGACCGAATACTGGCGGAAAGACCGTTTGTCTCAAGCTTGCCGGGCTTATTACTTTAATGGGTATGAGCGGACTCTTCGTTCCGGCGAGATATGCAAAAATCCCTTGTTTTTCCAAAATTTACTGCGACATCGGGGACGAGCAAAGTATAGAACAAAATCTTTCCACTTTTTCCTCGCATATGAGCAACGTGGTGGATATTATCGAAAATGCCGACGCAGATTCCCTGGTGCTGCTGGACGAACTCGGTTCGGGGACAGATCCCACCGAAGGCGCATTATTGGCGCTGAACATTACCGCTTACCTGAAAGAGCATAACGTAAAAGCCATAATTACCACGCATTATAACGAGCTGAAGGAATATGCGGTAACTACCGACGGCGTGCAGAACGCTTCCATGGATTTTAATCCCAACACATATTCTCCGACGTATAAACTGATTATCGGCATGCCGGGAGCTTCTAACGCTTTGCTTATAGCCGAAAAACTCGGCTTAAAAAAGGAAATAGTGGAAAAAGCAAAACTCGGAATAAGTTCGGGAAGGACGGAATTTGAAAACGTATTAAAATCGCTGGAAAAATCCCGAAGAGAAACCGAAGAAAATTTGGCTTTGAGCGAAAAAATGAAAAATGAAGCCGAAGAGGAACTGAAAAAAGCCGAAAAAGAACGGGAAAAACTCTTTGCTCAAAGAGAGAGGTTGAATCAGTCCGTCAAAAAAGAAACCAAGCGTTTGGTTGAAGAAGCTATGTCGGAAGCCAACGAAATTATCGAAGAATTACGTAATTTATTGGACGACCCTGACGAAGGGACTATTTTCCGTGCTCAGAAACTCAGAAAATCCTTAAAAAAATACGTTATCAACGAGGAAAACGAGTTCAAGGGTTTTGCGGAGGAAATAGACGGAGAGATCGTGGTGGGAGACAAGGTTTTGGTAAAAGAACTGAATTCCGAAGGGGAAGTTCTGAAACTCAATCCCATCAAAGGAGAAGCAAAAGTCAAACTCGGTAAAATCGAAACCAACGTAAAAATTTCCTCCTTGCAAAGACTGAAGAAAACGCCTGCAAAAAAGGAAATAAAGGACCATCCGACGAGTAAAACCGTTTTGTATAACGAGCAAGTATCTCCCGAAATAAACCTTATAGGGAAAACATCCGACGAGGCTCTTTACTTATTGGAAGAATATATCGACAAGTGTTTAAGGGTACATATGCACGAAATACGCATTATTCACGGATACGGAGAAGGGATCTTGCGTAAAACGGTACAAAACTATTTGAAAAGCCGCAAAGAAATCGAATCTTACCGTAACGGAGAGTTCAATGAGGGCGGGAAAGGAGTAACTTTTGCAATATTCAAATAACTACCGCCTGGAAGAGGCAGTCAATACCCATGCAAAAAAATTCGCTTTCCTGGAGGCTCTGTCTTTAGCTTTGAAAATTGCGGCGCTCCTTTTACTCATTATTTTTATAAAATATTTCTATATCTCAATAGCCGTCTGGATAGTTTCCGTAGCCGTCAATTTTATGAAAAGGAATTTGATATACCGATACGTCTATAAAATAAACGAAGGGAAACTTTACGTCCTGAAGGAATATAACATACAAAAAAACGAAATATGCGTAGAAACCGATATAAAAGAAGATATCAGCGACTTTTATTTCGGATCGCCCGAAGGAGAGTGCTTTTTCGGAGAGGCGCAAGACGAAGTCCTGGTGATAAAAACCGCCGATAAAGTATTTTCCCTGGCTGCCGACGACTATTTTTACGCATTGACGGATTATTATAAAAGAGGTAAAAAATGATTTTTTTAGATAACGCAAGCACTACTATTACAGATAAAAGATGTGCCGATACCGCTTTAAGATATATGACCGAAAAGTTTTATAATCCCTCCGCTCCGTATCATCCGTCCGTAACTGTTTCCAACGAAATCAACCGTTGCAGGGAAAATATCTTGCGTCTGTTGAAGGGAGAAGGAAAAGTCGTTTTTACTTCCAGTGGGACAGAGAGCGACAATACCGCTATTTTCGGCAGTAAAAAAGCCAAAGGAAGCCGTATAGTTTTATCTGACAGCGAACATCCTGCCGTAAAAAAATGTGCGGAAACTTTAATATCGCAAGGGTACGAAGTGGTATTTGCTCCCGTAGACGAAGCGGGAAGGGTAATTTACGAAGAATTCATAAAAGTGCTGAACGTCAACACGTCCTTTGTCTCGGTAATGCACGTCAATAACGAAACAGGAGCAGTAAACGATATTAAAAAACTATGTAACGCCGCTAAAAAAATCAATCCGAGCGTTATATTTCATTCCGACGGTGTACAGGCTGTGGGAAAAATTAAGGTTAATCTCAAAGAACTCGGAGTAGATTTGTATTCCTTCAGCGGACATAAAATACATGCGCCTAAAGGCATAGCCGGATTATATATCAAAAAAGGAGTGAATATCAAACCATATTTGATAGGCGGCGGACAGGAATACGCTTTAAGATCTTCTACCGAAAATGTCCCGGGAATAATGGCATTAAACGAAGCCTTGACTATTCAATACAATTCATATAACGATAATTACGAACAAATTTCCGCATTGCGAAATTTTCTCGTTTCCTCTCTCGACAAGGAGAAGATAAAACTTATATCGACAGGGGAATGTTCACCTTATAT
>CASDZI010000066.1 GCA_949285605.1 uncultured Christensenella sp. | reverse complement strand
GGCTTCCCTGCCGACGTAAAACAGGGCACTTGCGTCTCCTACGGTGACCGAGGAAATATTTATGGCGTCCTTAATAGCGTACGCTCCCACCGAAACCACTGTTTCGGGCAACACGAAGGACGTGTCGGAGGCGGTATTTTTAAGACTTCCGCAACCTTCGAAAGCGCTTATGCCTATGGATGTCAGCGTATCGGTAAGTCCTACCTCGATAAGGCGGGAGGCTCCGTAAAAAGCGTAATCGCCTATTCTGACCGTTCCCGCAGGGAGCGTGAACGTCTCGCCTTGCGAAGACGCGGCATAGAGAATGAGCGTCCCGGCTGTTGCGGAATATTCCGCCGTCTCGGAAACATAATCTTTTTGCTGATAGACCGCCACGTCGTCCTGCACTCCGATGTATTCGTTTTCCGAAGTATAAATATTCTTGAGCAAGGCGTTGCGGAACGCTCCCTCTTCGATAAACTTCAGACTGTCGGGCAAAGTAACGGTATTTATATCTTTTCCGTGACGGATAAAGGCGTTCTCGAGTATACCGATAACGGGGATCCCGGCGGCGTTGGTCCCGCCGTGATAAGCCGGTATCTGTATGTCGATATTGGTTCCGAGCGCAGGCGGCATGGCGTCCTGGTCGTTATAGTTCACGCTGTAATCGTAATTATCGAAATCGTTGTAGCCGCAACCGGAATATTCCGAATCCGCATATTCGGCGGCGTTCATATAATCCACTACCACCAGTCCTTCGATACTTCCGTCGGAAGAAGTGACTTTCTTGAACACCAGCCCTTCCGAACCCTTTTCTTCGTCCGCCCATTTGGCGTAAAGAGTAATATTTTCGGTGGCTATCCACTCGAAATACATTTCCTTGGAGTTCGGATCGAACGGCACGGAATAGTTTTCGTCCAGATACCAACCTGCAAAACGGTATTTAACCTTGTCGGGATCGACTTCCACG
Organism: uncultured Christensenella sp.; assembly: GCA_949285605.1. Classification (GTDB taxonomy): domain Bacteria; phylum Bacillota; class Clostridia; order Christensenellales; family DTU072; genus CAG-1782. Next base: position 3,041 of record CASDZI010000066.1, on the reverse strand, counting down.
TCGTAACCGTAAGCTGAATTGAGATACTTGAAGCTGTCGCCGTAAGCTTTGTAAAGTCCGCCTTCGACGGCACAGTTTGCGTCGTCTTGTTCATACTTTTGCGCCTCGGCGAGTTTCTCGGCGTAAGTTTCCAGCGCGTCAAGGTCGTTTTGCAACCCTTGCAATTCCCTGCGGATATCGTGATACTCTGCCCAGCTTAGATAATTTGCCGTAAACACCTCTAACGTGAATTCTCCGTCTTCCCAGGCGTAATCGTAAGAATAAATCTTCCTGAGCAACGAACTGAAGTTCTCTATAACCGCTTCTTTTACCGCAATAAGCGAATTGAGGTTATTTACGGCGGTCTGATAATCTCCCGACGGGTCGTACTTTACAAGTAAGGTCTGATATTGCGGAGTAAGCACGGAATAAACGTTTTCTATAAAAGCCGCTTTCTCGTACATCTGCTGTCCGGACAAAGTGGTGCCGCCGTCTATTCTGCCTTTGTAGAGCATATCGAGAGTGAATATCGTCCCTGCCGGCAAAATGTAATTGACGGTATTGGGTTGCACGTCGTGATGCTGTCCGTCCAGAGAAGTATCGGTATAAGCTACGGACTGAGTTTTGTCGTAAACCGATAAAGTGTAAGTGATCGTACATTCGTAATGGGCGTAATAGAACATATTACGGGTGCGGCTGTCGAGAGAGGTGTATAAAGTCCCCTTGCAACCGTTTCCGTCGGGTTCGTACGGGAAGTCGTACCAGCCCGAGAACTCGTAAGTCATATTGTAAGTCTGCCCTTTATAGGTCTGCGTCCTGACGATATTCGGGTGAGAAATATCCTCGCCAAAAGGCAAATTTACGGGGTCGGACTCTTTAAGCCCTGTAAACTCAAGCGTGTTCTTGTATGTTCCGTTATTAAAGTCATAGTCGTAAAAGACATAAACGTCGTAAGTGCGTAAATCGATATCCTCGCAATACAATGCTATATCTGAGGTAATTTCCATACTTTGAGCGTTATCGAACACTACTTCGGAATCGGGCAAAAACGCCGAGGACGTGTACCAGGCTATATCCCAGTCGTCGTCGTTACCGCCGTTGAAATATATCGAAGTCCATTTGTCCCCTGCCTCTTTCCACCAGGAAACCACGTTGTGGAGAAGGTAGGAACTCCTTACCTCTTCCCAGGAAAGGAAATCGGCGGAAGCGTGATAGAGCGGATCGTAGAGCGCAAAGTCTTCCAGGTACTTAAGGGTAAATTCCTGTAACCGTCCCCAGGTGGAATCCGATCCCAGTCTCATCAATCTGACTTTGTATTCCTTTTTCCAGTAAACGGCACGGACTGTCACGTTGCCTTTAATGGCGTTGAGATCGCCGTTACGGACGGTGGCGAGCACGTTGCCGTCCTTGTCGGTGATGTCGAACACGGCGGAAGGTTCTATCCCATCCCTGTTGACGAAAGCCCCTACCGTTTCGTCCCAGATACGGTTCTGGGCGTCCACGAGAATAACTCCGTTTTCGGTTTCTATCTCGTAGCACCATACGGCGTTGTAACCGTAGATCTGAACGGGTTCTTTGAGGTAGAGTTCCTGGGTAAATCCGCTTATAAGGAAATCGCTGTTATAGTTGACTACGAAATCGCTCTCCGTCTCGGCGTCGGCATGGACTTTAGCGGTATTCACCACGCCGTTTTTCAAATCGGTATAGAGCTGTTTGTTGGTTTCGGAAATGACCCCGTTGTTTGCTTCCAGATCCTCCTGCACTCCCTGATAAGCGGTAAGCCCGTTAAAAATACTGATGACGTAAGTGTTGATGACGTGCAAAGCCCGTATCTCCACCCGTTCGTCCTTGACTTCTATATAATCGGAGTCCTCGGGCCATTCTTCGTACGTTTCGGACAAATTGCGGTAAATGACCCAACGGGAAGTGTGTCCTTCCTGCGTGGGCATAGTGTAACCGTCCAGGAAAAATCTCGTACCGTAGTTTACCGTTCTCGGATAAGGTTGAACCACTCCGTCGTCGTCGGCGGCATAGACTATGACTGTGCACTGAACGGTTTCGTAAACCGCTTCCACCACGACGTCAACGGTTATTTCGTCCAGTCCGGCGCCCGACGACTGCCAGCCGGTAAAGCGTGACCCTTCCTTATCTTCGGGAGCGGGATATTTTTCCAGGTCGGTGATGTCTATCCCCGTCCCGTAAACGACTTCGAATTCGTAAAGAACCTCCTCCCCGTCCTTGAAAGTCACGGTGCAACGGCGGTTATCCACCCATTTTGCGTAGAAGTTGGTATTTTGGGTAAGGGTATAGGGCGCTACGGCTTTGCTTCCGCTGAAGTCCTGCGTGGCGTACCACCCGTCGAAAGTATAACCTTCCCTGACCGACGGCACGAAACTATCGATGACGGAAGCCGTCACGGGCTTGACTTCGCTGCCGCCGTTGGAAAAGAACGTCGCCGTGTAGAGGATAGCTTCTCCCGGCTTGACTACCGATATCTGCACAACCGCCTGTTTTCCGCCGTAATTTACGGTGACGGTATGTATGCCGGCGGTAAAAAATTTGTTGCGGTCGTCTTCGGAAAGCATTTCGTCGGTAAGGCTGAGCGTTCTTTCCTCCCCGTCGGAATAGACGGCTTTGAAGGTGATTTCGGAAAGGTCGACGGCTTCTCCGAGAACGTAACTGCCGTCGTGCGTGGTCAGAACGGTGATATCCTTCAGATAAGCATCCTCGGCGGAATCGCCGCAGGCGGAAAATACGCACGCCGAAAGCACGATGACCGTTGCCAGAACAATAAATAAAAATCTTTTTTTACTCATAAACTTACCGCGACAAATTTAATATATAAATATATTAACATATATATCTTTTCTCGTCAACGGTCATACCCGAAACTTACTTTTTTATCCAATAAGCGTACAACACGGTATTTTCGTAAAGCGCTACGGGGAAACGGATTTTTTCTCCGCCGAAGTCGGGTTCGGCAAACCAACCGCCGAACTCGTATCCTTCTCGTACCGTAACGGGCTCCGACGCAATGAAAACGGTATCGTATGCGTCTATTT
>CASDZI010000065.1 GCA_949285605.1 uncultured Christensenella sp. | reverse complement strand
TCCTCCAGTTGTTTTTTTGTTTCAATTTAATTATACAACAGATTCATATGAACTTCTTTTTTTGTTCTCAAAGTGTTGCACTTGAAAGTATAATTCACCCAAACAAAGAAAAAAGACCGTCGTAAAACGGTCTTTTTCCGATTGCTGAAATAAAAGTTGAATTATTCTTCGCTGATAGCTTCCTGGGGGCAAACGCTTGCGCAGGAACCGCAGCTGATGCATTCGTCGGCGTTGATGACGTATTTTCCGTCGCCTGCGCTGATAGCGCTAACGGGGCATTCGCCTTCACAGGAACCGCAGCTGATGCAAGTATCGTTAATTACATATGCCATAATAATCAATCTCCTTATATTTTGGTTTTCTTCATTATACAACGAAACGTACCTCGTGTCAATTCCGAAAAGCTAAATTTTCCCACGACGGAAGGAGAAAGGCGAAGCGTAAAAAAGCGTATTCTCTTGACAAAAGGGCGGCAAGAGATTATTATAGTTATGCGAAAGCAGAAATGGCGCTTAAGTTTCCGTAGCTCAGTAGGATAGAGCGTCCGCCTCCTAAGCGGAAGGCCGTGGGTTCGACTCCCGCCGGGAACGCCAATACAAACAAAACGACCCCATTCAACGGGGTTTTTTGTTTGCGTTGCTCTTCTCCCCGAAAAACGCTACGTTTTAAGGGGTGTTTTTTTAGTTTATTTCGTTGACAAAGCGGAAGAAGGTTTGCTATACTTTTTTCGTCAATGAGGGAGTAGTCGGCACTGCGGTGCGACAAGTCAACATACTGGTTACTCTACCTGGCTTGTATTAAATGGCGAGACTCATGTATGGATATTTTTGCCATGCATGGAGTCTTTTTTTATTGTATGGCAGTCGGATACGCCATACATTTTTTTCGCCTCGGAATATCGGAGGTATCTATGAGAGATTTTCTCGACGACAGGGAGACCGTTCTCAGCGAATTGTCGTCGGATGCGGAAAACGGACTTTCGGACGGTTGCGTGGAAGTAAACCGCCTAAAATACGGGTCCAACGCTTTGACCAAACCGAAAAAGGAATCTCTGCTGAAAAGAATATGGGAAGCCGCCACCGAACCTATGATTATTATGTTGATTGCGGCGGGGTTTATTGCGCTCGCAGTCAATATTTATCGGGCGGTAAGCTGCGGTGACGCCGACTTCCTGGAATGTGTGGGAATCTTCTGCGCCATTTCCCTTTCGGTCGTTATCAGCGTGGTTATGGAAGGCAGAAGCGCAAAAGCTTTCGAAGCGTTGAACGACATCAGCGAAAATATCGTCGTCAAAGTTATCCGCAACGGAAAAACCTTGCTCCTGCCGCAACAGGAAATAGTAGTCGGCGACATTATCTGTCTTGCCGTGGGTGACAAAGTTCCCGCAGACGGACGGCTCGTTTCCTCGGTAGATCTGTCAAGCGACGAATCCATGTTGACCGGCGAAAGTCTGCCTGCCCGCAAAGACGCCTTGTTTGTTTCTTGCGAGGAAAAAACTCCCCTCGCAGAAAGAGCGAATATGGTTTACGGCGGCACTTACGTTACCGCTGGTAGCGGAAAAGCGGTTATAACCGCAGTCGGGGATAAAACGGAATTCGGAAAAATCGCAAGCGAACTCCGCAACAACGCCAAAACCACCACTCCCCTGCAACAAAAACTCGCCCGCCTGGGAAAAATCATCACCATCCTCGGAGTTACCGCAGCGGCGATAGTATTTATTTCCGAACTGATAAGTTTTGCTCTGCACGACGGACTTAACGCAGAAGACGTTATGGAAGCGTTCGTGACCAGTATCGTACTGATAGTCGCCGCCGTCCCCGAAGGTCTGCCGACCATAGTCGCCGTATCCCTCTCCATTAACATCATTAAACTCGCCCGCAGAAACGCTCTCGTTAAAAAAATGATAGCTTCGGAAACCGTGGGCTGTATCAATATAATATGTTCGGACAAAACGGGAACTTTGACCGAAAACAAAATGACGGTACGTACCTTTTTCGACGGAACTTTTCACGAAGACGTCAGCGAACTCGACGACGAAAACCTGAAATACAATATATGTCTTAATTCCACCGCAGATTTAGGTGAAAACGGAAAATTCTTAGGCAATCCAACCGAATGCGCTCTTCTTAATTTTTACGAAGGAAGCAAAATACGAAAGACGGGCGACGACTACCGTGCCGAAAGGAAAAAAACAAAAGTTATAAAAGTGTTCCCCTTTACGTCCGACCTTAAGCATATGACTACCCTTATAGATGTCGGCGGAGAGATTAAAGCCTTGACGAAAGGCAGTCCCGAGTACGTTTTATCTTCCTGCTTTTTAGACGAAGAAGAAAAAGTCCGCATAGAAAGCGAAATAAAGTCCTGCGAAGAAAAAGCTATGCGGGTGATTGCGTTTGCTCACAAAGACGGCGTGGCTTGCCTCGATTACGAAGACGGAGATAATCACCGTTTACTGGAAAGCGGAATGACTTTCGACGGGTTCGTTGCGATAAGCGATCCGTTACGAAAGGAAGTTTACGACGCAGTCAAATCCTGTCGGAGTGCAGGGGTAAGTCTGAAGATACTTACCGGCGACAACATATTTACCGCCAAAGCCATAGCAACCGAACTTTCGTTGTTGGAAGAAGGTATGACAGCGGTGGAAGCCAAGGACCTGGAAAATCTGACCGACGAGGAACTCGGAGACCGTCTTGCCTCGATATGCGTTATCGCCCGAAGCACCCCGACAGTCAAAATGCGGGTGGTGCAGATACTGAAAAATCAAGGAAACGTCGTAGCCGTGACGGGAGACGGCATAAACGACGCCCCTGCTTTGAAAAACGCCGACGTAGGCATAGCTATGGGGATATCCGGCACGGAAGTATCGAAAGAAGCCGCCGACGTGGTACTTTTGGACGACTCTTTCGCCACCATCGTCAAAGCAGTGGAATGGGGCAGGAACATCTACGAAAATTTCAAGCGCTTCATTACTTTCCAGCTTACGGTAAACCTTTCTTCGGTCATAGTGGTTTTCACCTCCATTCTGCTCGGGCTTCAAGCACCCTTTACCGCCCTGCAACTTCTTTGGATAAACATAATAATGGACGGACCGCCCGCCCTGACCCTGGGGCTGGAACCCAACTACAAGGACCTGATGTCCCGTCCCCCGACGAAACGTAACGAAAGCATAATCTCAAAGCCGATGTTTGCAAGAATTTTCGTAACGGGCGGACTTATGTCGGCGGTATTTTTGTGTCAATACGTCTATAACTTCCTGAACGTACCCGAAGCTCAACAGCTGACGGTACTGTTTACGATGTTCGTGTTGTTCCAGCTATTCAATTCTTTCAACTGTCGGGAACTCCACTCCGAAAGCATATTCCGACATCTTTTGCAAAACAAACTTATGCTTGTAGTGGTAGGAACTACCTTCGTGTTGCAGGTGCTGATAATACAATTTGCCGGCTCCTTCTTCGGAACCGTTCCGCTGCCGTTTACGTTATGGCTCAAGCTGTTCGGAATAGCCGCCTGCACGATAGTTTTGTCCGAAGCGGTCAAAGCGGTGATCCGCCTTATCGAAAAAATCCGGAAAAAATCGCCGCAAACTCTTTGACGTAAATTCCGTAAAATCAAAAGGGACAGAACGTAAAGTCCTGTCCGATTTTTTCGATTTTCCCCCTTAGCGTTATGCGCTGTATTCTTGTGCGATTTTTACGAGTTGTCTTTGTCTGTCAAAATATTTACTTCTCCGTTCATCCCGTGCTTTCAGCTGCTCTTCGTATTGTTTTACCCGTTTGCGGTAACCTTTGTTTTTACTCGCTTTGACGATAAAATAGGCAAACCCCGGAAATCCGCCGCAAAAACATAAAAGGAGCCCTATCAGGTTACTGCCCCACTTTGCAGGATACGACGGACTGCTCATATTTTCCAAATTTTTCTGAATTTCGTTATACTCTGTTTCCAACGGCAGCAATACGTCCTTGTTGGGATAATCCTTTTCTCTGGAAAAAGTAATTTTGACAAAATCCGTTTTCTTCGTCTCGAAATTCTGATAAACGGTATTGCCGATAGTATAATCGCCTTTATACTCCTGATGCTCGTTGTATATCCTTTGACTGGACATAACTTC
>CASDZI010000064.1 GCA_949285605.1 uncultured Christensenella sp. | reverse complement strand
GGACTTGGAAGTCGAGCCGCCGACTGTTCCGCGTGCGGAAACGGGTTTATTCCCGTCGTAAGTTACGGTGTAGGTATTGGCTTTCCAAACTGCGTAAAGGGTGATATTCCCGTCGTTATCCGCAACGAGGGTGGTTACGCTCTGTTCGTCGGTGTAAGCCGTGCCCTGCCCGTCCTTACCGGTGTTCCAACCGGCAAACGTCCAACCCGTTAAGGTAAATCCGTTTGCCTGTAAAGAGCTTGCCGTATCGTAAGTATGCGTGGATAAAGCGGTCGAGCCGCCGACTGTTCCGCTTGCGGAAACGGGTTTATTTCCGTCGTAAGTTACGGTGTAGGTATTGGCTTTCCATACCGCATACAGCGTGACGGAGCCGTCCTGAGCCGAAGTAAGGTTCCGTACGGCGTCGCCGTCGCCGTAAACTTTCTCGCCCGTAGAAGTGATTGCCCAGCCTTGGAACGTCCAACCTTCAAGAGTGAATCCGTTGACGTTCAAAGCGCTCGCAACGTCGTAGGTGTGGTAGGACTTGGAAGTCGAGCCGCCGACTGTTCCGCTTGCGGAAACGGGTTTATTCCCGTCGTAAGTTACGGTGTAGGTATTGGCTTTCCATACCGCATAGAGCGTGACCGTTCCGCCGCCGGTTGCGGTAAGATTTTTAACGCTTTCGTTATCATTATATAATTTCTCGCCCGTAGAAGCGATTGCCCAGCCTTGGAACGTCCAGCCTGCCAGACTGTAACCGCTATCCGTCAACGGGCTTGCCGTATCGTACGTATGAGATGACGCTTCCGTCGTTCCGCTTATTTCGCTGCTTGCGGCGGCAGGTTTGTTGCTTTCGTAAGTAACCGTATAAGTATTTGCTTGCCATAATGCATAAAGCGTGACCGTTCCGTCGTTAGTTGCCGTAAGATTTTTAACGCTTTCATTATTATTGTATAATTTTTCACCCGAAAAACTCGTCGCCCAGCCAAGGAACGTCCAACCCGTAAGCGTAAATCCGTTTGCCGTCAAGGCTCTTGCGGAGTCGTACGTGTGGGATGACGACGTAGTCGAGCCGCTTACTTGTCCGCTTGCGTTTGACGGTTTATTGCCGTCGTAAATAACGGTATATCTATTGGCGGTCCAGTTAGCGTAAAGCGTGGTAGTATTATCGAAATCGCAATTTTTTAAGCTATTGCCCGATTCATCATAGTATTTAGTTCCGCCTCCGTTTCGTTCGGAAAAATAACCGCTAAAAGTGTATCCTGTGCGTACGGGAGAAGTTATATGCGGCATTGCGCCGCCGAATGTAACGGTAATGTTATCCGTACCGCCGCTGCCGCTTTGTTTATCGAAAATAACCTTATTTGTTTTTGCCACAGCTGTAGCGGTTATCACTATATCGCCTTTTATATAAGAACCGAAAACGGTAACCTGCCCGTTGGAAGAATTATATTGAAAGCTGTTTTCAACCTGCGCTCCGCCTATTGTTACCGTTAGCTCGGAAGGTAAATTATATCCGCGGTTTGCTATCAATGTAATCGTAGCGTTTGTACCGAAACGAGCCGTCGTATCTCCCGAATATGAAAGGTTTTCACAATCTACCGTAACTAAGGCTTTTGCATAATAATTCAAAGTAGCAGGAGTTCCGGTATAGTCTATATTGGATATATTTCCGGCTTCGTCTCGAACCGATGCTCCGCTTACCCCCGAAAAAGCTATTATTCCGTTGTTTTCTACTTCGGGTATGCTGAAAATATATGTGATAACGCTTATCCCGGCGTTTTCGGTGAGTTCATAAGAAGTCGAATATACTGTCGTGTCGGCGACGCTAATACTTGCCGTGCCTGCATTGGCAACCGATATTTTTTCATCAAAGGATACGGAGTATCGCACCGTATCGCCCGCAATCGCCCCTCCTCTGTCTATTATGACTGCGTTTTCCGCAAGATCTGAGCTTGTAGCCGAAGGAGCGACACTGTCGTGCAGATATGCTTGCATATCGGCTATCCAAGGTCGACCGGACAGTGTTTTGGAATTTGAAAACCACATTTCGATATATGACGTATCATTAGGTACCAGCGTCTTTGCCAAAGTAAGACTCGTGGGAGATCCGCCGCCATCCGTGCTGATAACTTGTGCCGTAGAGATATCGATACCGTCCTCGGTATGAAATTCTGCTCTCAAAGTCAGATCTACGCTTGCGGTCAATTGTCTGTAATAACGCGCAAACGCAGAAATCGATAACTGTCCGGAGGCGGCTTTCACACGATCTGCCGCCGATAAATATATGGTATAATAAATTCCTCCGTAAGGATCTTCGTGATTTCCTATATCGGCATCGGCTCCGGTAGATTTGGGACGGACTCCGTAATAACCGTATTCCGTTTCGTGAACCTCCAGCGACGGCGTGTCGGAATCTTTTCCCCAGCCTTTAGCTACGAGAGAGTCCCATTTGTCGCCGGCTACTATTTGCGGAATTAAATTTACCGTCTGTCCGTTAGACTGCCATTTATCGGAAGTCGTGTCGGTTGCCGCCGAAGCAAAGCTGCCGTCCGAAAATATACCGCTCAACATTGCGCTCAAAGCAATTATGCTCATAAATAGTATTATCGAAATAATTACAAACGGTTTTCTTCTTTCCATTTTTGTCTCCTCACGCTTGATTTTTACTAAAATTCAACAAAACAATTTGATTATATATATAAATCATATTTTTTACGTCAATATCCGTTTCTTAACAATTCTTAATGCAATCTATTACGTCGAAGTCATAATTTTTGATATAATTTTGTTGGCTGAATAAAATGAAAAACGTAGTGGATCGCAACATTTTAATAGTGGAAGACAGCAACGAATTAAGAGTAAGATTATTCGATTACTTTTCACGGCAAAATAATGTTACTCTTGCAAAAAATCTGAAAGAAGCACGTTCTTTTCTCGAAGAAAAATCGTTTTCCGTTATAATACTCGACCTTATCCTTCCCGACGGAAGCGGCTTTTCGCTGTTGGAACAGTCGTATATTTCCGCACCGGTTATCATTTTGTCCGACCTCAATTCCGATGAAAATATCTTGCACGGTTTGGACTACGGCGTTGCCGATTATATAGTGAAACCCGTTTCAATGGAAGTATTGGAAGCTAAAATCGCCCTCCGACTTCTCCCCGAAAAAGAGTCTTTCATGACTCTACATGGAATGAGCGTGGACGTCGCCAAAAGAAGGGCTTGCTTCAAAGGTATTCCGTTGGACCTTACCTCGAGCGAATTCAATATCCTCGCCTTCCTGATGAGACACGCAGGTACCGTTTACGCAGCCAACGACCTCTACGAAAGTATATGGCATATGCCTCACCTGAATACCCAGACCATCAGAATTCATCTTCATAATTTACGCAAAAAACTTTTGCTCGTTTCTCCCGAATGCGGTTCCCTCATAATGACGGAATTCGGAAAAGGTTATTTCTTCAGAGGTGACTGAATTGACGAATAAATCGAAATATCTGTTGATCGCAATAATAAGCATAATCCTTACCGCAATATTCATAACCGTTTTTTATTATTGTCGGACGGAGATCGACGTTTGCCCCGAAACCGCAGGGACCTTGAGCGATTTCCGCTATTATTTCGACGAAAACAAAAACGAATGGGTTTCCGAACAATCGTCTGCGGTCATAGGCGAAGATCTGACCGCAGTAAGAATAAAGGATTTCTCCGAGCTCAACGTCATCGATAAAGTCAACTACGTCCCCGACGAATATATCGTCCCTTCCAACAATCCCCTTGCATACGACTACGATATCGTTTCGTTGCAGGACGCTTCTTTCGCAAAATCAGGTTCAATAGTTATTTTTTTGTTGAATTTAGACCCTATGGACTCCGATTTTACACAACAATCGGAGTCCCTCGATAAATATAAGGTGGGCGATTATTGGAAGTTTTCCATCTTGCTCCCGAAAATTTTCACCGCCGCCAACGTCTACGTCAATTCCTCTCTTGTAGCCACGTCGGGAGAAATTTCCGATTACGAATTCATTAACTACACCACCAACGACGATCGGGTCACCGTAACTCACGTTTCCGAAACCGAAAGAACCGTCCTTAATTTGGAATTCTATACCCGCAGAGAAGCCGTCAACAATCAGGTGATCACCATTCATTATCAATCCGACAGCGAAACGCTGGCAGGGTTACAGGATCCCTTGGTCGTAGGTCTGCCACAGGCGGTTAACGCCGTCAAACAGCAATATCCCATAACTTTTCTGGTTGCCTTAGTCGTGAGCGTAATGATCTTTTTCGTTCTGGCGGTGCTGTCGTTTTTGAAAAAAACCACTAAATTTTTAGCCGAAAATATCATAATGGCGGGCGTAA
>CASDZI010000063.1 GCA_949285605.1 uncultured Christensenella sp. | reverse complement strand
GTATCGGCTTATTTGGCTGATAATCTTCATCTCCGAACATATCGTCGATTTCAGGCTACGCTCTTATTATATATACGCCTAAATAAAATGTCAATTAAAATAAATGGTTTTTTCGCTTCCGATGTCGAACAATTTTATTTTCCCGTCGACTGTTCGAAACGCCTTGACTTCTTTCCCTATATATATCCGACTAAGCAGTTTTTCTTTTTCGAGCGGGATCCGCTCGTCGTTATATGAAAGAAAAATTTCGCCTTCTTTTTCGTATATTTTCGACAGTAGGAAATTCGGTTCGTCGTAAAAAACCTCCGTTGCATAAACCGAATTAGGATTAACGGCAATATCAGACGCTTTTCCCGTTTGCATAACCGTGCCGTAGTTAAGGAGAATTGTTTGTCCCGGGTTGAGACAGGCTTCGCTTCTGTCGTCCGTAGCGTATATCACTACGGCGTTTTTTGACTTTTCTTTCAGGAAACTCCACAAAAATCCGAATGTCTCTTTTCGTTCTTCAGGACAAATTTTCAAAATATCGTCGCATAAAAACAATTCCGTTTCCCGTAGATCCGCTCTAGCCAAAGCAAGTTTTATTCTTTTCGACGGAGACAGTTTCTTCACGGCGCTCGAGGTCCATTCGGTAAGTCCGAATTTTTCCGTCACGGCGTCGACTTTTGCTTTAATTGTCTGTTTGTTGAATTTCCTGATTTTCAGCGGATAGGTTAAATTGTAATAAAGCGACTTGTTTTCGAAAAACATTCCGTTTTCGAATATCATGGTAACGCTTTTCTTACGCTTATCCTGCGACAAAGGTTTCCCGTCGCAGAAAATTTCTCCGCAGGTCGCCCGTCTTACGCCGGCAATGGTTTTCAATAACGAGGTCTTGCCTGATTCGCTTTTTCCGAGCAACGTGACGACTTCGCCTTTTTCCGCAGAAAAAGTTACGTCAGAAAAAGCGAGCGCTCCGTAAAAGTATTTCAAAGACAAATTTTTAACTTCCAAAAAGCTCATAGCACAATTTTAACAAAAAAATTTTTTTTTCGCAATATGTTTGACAAGGCACTGCCTCGGACTTATAATTAAGAAAAAAATAACTGCCGGGGGTGACGGGAAACCGTCTGAGATTACACCCTTTGAACTTGATTGAGTTAGTACTCACGAAAGAAGGCTTAAAGTTCCTTAAGTAATCTCGTTTTGCTTAAGGATTTTTCTTTTTAAGGCTCCCGGTAAAAAGGAGAAACAATGTTCACAGACCCTTTCAGCACCCTTTCTACTTTTGATAAAGCGGCTACGGTTGCCCTATATCTTACGCTGGCAATAATCGTGTTCGCTCTCGTCGTCGGTATCCTCGTAAAGAAATTCCGTCCCGATTCCTTTAAGAATTACACCTCCGCTCTCGGCGCAATGACCGTCGGTTATTCCATAGGACTCATCGGCATCCTTCTTTTCCTTAAATTAGACGAGTACATCGCCGACGGTTCTATAGATAACGCCACTTTTATTCCGGTAGTATGTCTTTTGGCGTCAGTCATAATACTGGCTGTTTGCGGATTGATAATAGCTTTTTTCAAACCCGAAAAATTCCGTCTTTTTGCTAAAATAGCTTTGTCGATAATCGGCGCTTTCGTTCTTGCGATCATTATCGCCACGATGGTCAAGAATTACCAAAGCGGCCCCGTGGAAAACGTCGGCAACGAAGTAATGCTCTACGTTTTTACCGCAATACTCGCCGGGGTAATAGTTTTCTTGGCGTTTTTCTTCGGGAAAAAGAACTATTCCACCAACGACAGTAAATCCATCGTTTATGCCGCAGTAACGATAGCGATGAGTTTTGCTCTCAGTTATATACGTTTTCTCCAGCTCCCTCAAGGCGGCTCCATAACCCTTGCAAGTCTCCTGCCGTTAATGGTTTATTCCTATATGTTCGGTATCAGAAAAGGACTTCTTGCGGGAATAATTTACGGGTTCCTGCAATTTATTCAGGCGCCTTGGTTCTATCATCCGGTACAGTTCCTTTTGGATTATCCCATCGCATTCGGTGCTATCGGTCTTGCCGGAATCCTGCACGAACGTAAGATCCTCGAGGATAAAAAAGTGCTTCAGTTTGCCTTAAGCGCAATCTTCGTCTCCGTGTTAAGATATTTTTCTCACGTTATCAGCGGAATTTTCGTTTTCGGTTCCTCCGATCCCAATTATACGGCGGTAGCATGGAGCTTCCTTTACAATTCCTTTACTTTTGCGGATATAGCTATTTGTATCGTCGCAGGATGCGCCCTCTTTGCGTCGAAATCGTTTAATGCCTTCCTGGAAAAATCCTCTCAATAACTTTTCTTCGCATAAAAAAGAGCTGTCTTTGCGGACAGCTCTTTTTTTGTAATATTCCGTCAAATGATATATTTGGGATCCTTTTCTTTTCTGGAATTAAGTTCCTCTTTTTTAGCTTCGTAGCCCTCTCTTCCGAGCAATGCGTAGGTTGCGTTCTTCCCTTCTTCAACGCCGGGCTGATTAAATGTATCGATATTCAATAACGCTCCGGTATATGCGGTCTGTAACATAAAGAACATCATCAGCTGTCCTAAAGTATAGGCGTTTACTTCGGGTAACATAATCCTGTTGTTCAACCTGCCCGAACGTGTAAGAGCGTATTCGGTGGCGTTCATTTCGGCGGTGATCAGTTCGTTCATTGTGTGTCCGCAAAGGAAGTTTACGCCGGGGATATCTTCGCATCCGTCGGAAATTACTACGGTTTTGCGATAAGCGTCAACGCCTATCAAAGTTATGACTTTGTCAATCGGTCCTTCGGTGTATAATTGTACCTGGCTGTGCTGATCGGTAACGCCGAGCGCTTTGACGGGAGTTTGTCCGACGTTGACTTTCTTCCCTTCCAGATCAACTGCCTTCCCGAGGCTTTCTCCCCAAAGTTGGGCATACCAGTCCGCCATAAGCTTCAAGCTGTCGGCATAAGGCATCATAACGGAAATGTTGCACCCCTTTTCCATTGCAATATATTGCAAAACGGCAGCCGCCAGCGCCGGGTTCTTGGCAATATTGTCTCCGCCGCATTTTTTATCCATAAAAGCCGCGCCTTTAAGCAGATTTTTTATATCGATACCGAGTACCGCAGCGGGAAGAAGTCCCACGGGACAAAGTTCGCTGAATCTGCCGCCCACTCCGTCGGGTATGTAAAATGTTTTCAGTCCTTCCTTTTTAGCGATTTTTATGAGGTTGCCTTTGCTTTCCGACGTGGTAGCTATCATATGGGAAGCAAGATCTCCACCGAGTTCTTTCTTTATAATATCGGTAATTATCAGATATTGACTCATCGTTTCACTTGTGGAACCGCTCTTCGTTATGACGTTAAACATTGTTTTCTTTACGTCTATTACGTCAAGTAAAGCAGCCATTCTTTCGGGGTCGACGTTATCTTCGACATAAAATTTAGGAGCTTTACGTTTGCTTTTGGGAAGTTCGTTGTGATGCAAATGACAAAGCGCTTGAAATGCCGCCATAGGACCGAGAGCCGATCCGCCTATACCGAGAACGACGAAATATTCGTATTTTTTTCTTATTTCCTTAGCCGTGGCGATTATATCGGCAACCACGTCCGCCTGATTATAAGGCAATTCCGTCCACCCCATCATATTGCTGCCTCGACCTGCCTTAACGGTTTCGAAAGCAGATTTAGCCGCATTCTTGTACGATTTTAATTCGGCGGCGGTTATTCCTTTTTCTCCGACGTAATCGGACATCATATTGTTGTAGTCGAAACGTATCGGTTCTTTTTTGAATGCCATGTTAAATTCCTCCGTAATTTGTAGCTTTATATAAACATTCGTTTAAGTAGTCGTAACTTCTCCCCAATTCGTCGTATGAAGAGTAATCGTTGGCGTAAACTTCTATCAGAGCCGGACCGGTATATCCTTTTTCGCTAAGCACGGAAAAAAGTTTGACGAAATCGAAAGTCCCCTTCCCGGGTATCGCCAATTTCCCGTTATCGTCATAATCGCACAAATGCACGTTCACCAGGCGATCCGCCATACAATCTATGTATCGATATAAATCGATTCCCGAAAGAAATGCCTGTTTTATATCCAAACAAGCCTTTACGTCGGTGTATTTTTTCAGATTTATAAAGTACTCGGGGGTATTGAAATAAGTCCAATGGACGTTTTCATAACTGAGCCGAGTGGTATTGTTGCTTTCGAAATACAATAAATCGCACAATTCCTGTACTCTTTTCCCTATTTTTTCGTAGTTGTGGATATACGGCAATTTTTTGAATTTGGACGGTCCGTGAAAAGTATAGAAAGACGCACCCAGACGGTGTGCGTCTCTCGCTACCTGCTTAAATATTTTTTCACAGTCGCCTCTCGTCCTTTCGGTCGGATTGAAAAGTTCCGGCTCGAATTGCTGATTGAGCGTATGTACGGAATAAACCGCCGTATTTTTCTTCACGTCGAGCAAAGTGTCGATGAATTTGTCCGTATATTCCGAAAATGTGCTTAAAAATACCTCACAAACGGGTATTTTTAATTTTTGTATTATTCCGAAAGCGGCCTCCGTCTTCTCTTTGGAAAAGAGGGAGGCCGTACTCATTCCTATCTGCATATCAATATTCCGGTTCTATCAGTCCGTAATCTCCGTCGTTGCGTTTATACAGCACGCA
>CASDZI010000062.1 GCA_949285605.1 uncultured Christensenella sp. | reverse complement strand
GCTTGCGAAGACGGGTTGAGAAGAATAACTGTTTTGTTGCGCTGTGACCCCGCCCTGCGGGTAGCCGACGGCAGTTGTCACTGTTTATAACGGGCGGTCTCGTGACCGCTTGCGGTGGAGTAAATTATGTCCACCGTTGCTGTTGTTGCGTTCTTTGACGTGGACAAAGGCAGTTATAAGCATACCGTTTTTTGGACAATTCATAGTCATTTCAGTCCATAGGAAGGTAATGCTTTCTATGGACTTTTTCTTTTATTTCGGACTATCACCCGCCCCACTTCAGAGCGGGAGCAGATAGAAAACCTACCAAGAAGGAGGAAAGTTATGAGCAAGCAAAGAGTTGTCAGACCGCCATAATTAGGCAAGCAGACAGGAACATAGCAATCGAATACAGTAAGCAAAACATGGTCGAGCCTTTTGAGCTTGACGAAGAAGTATAGCCCACTATACTTCGTGCCGAAGTTTAGTGGGCTCTGCGAGGCTTTTTAACCAGAAAATACGGAGGTAAAATTTATAAGCTATTTAGTTTGTCACATGGAAAAGTATCACAAAACGGACATTGCGCCCGTCGAACAGGAAAATGAGCGAGACGAGACCTATCGGGCTGACAACCCCGATATTGATTACGTAAGAACGGAAAGCAATTACCACATTATCAAGCGGCAGCGCAGCTACACGCAGTTCATCAACGACAGGATCGCCGAACTTCATTTGCCGACAAAGGTACGCAAAGATGCCGTGCTTATGTGTTCCTGCGTCGTGACGTCAGACGGCGGGTACTTTAAGAAATTATCGCCAAAAGAACAGGAAAGATTTTTTGCGGAATGTACGGGAAAAGGTTATATTCCCCGAAAAAAGAGCATAAAATAATTGACAAAACAAAAATAAATTGCTATTATAGCATAGAAGCAGATGCACGTCTCACCTCAGTCGATTGCGACAAAAGGTTTCCTAAACGAGTTATTACGGGAAAGATGTGTGTTTGCGCACATCTTTTTTTTGCGGAGGGAAGTCACTATTTTTAAGGAATTATTGATCAACGGCAGCATCACC
The DNA here is from genome assembly GCA_949285605.1 of uncultured Christensenella sp. Lineage (GTDB taxonomy): Bacteria > Bacillota > Clostridia > Christensenellales > DTU072 > CAG-1782. Next base: position 3,686 of record CASDZI010000062.1, on the reverse strand, counting down.
GACAAGGAAGTCCGTCTTATAGACGAGCACGGAACGCAACTCGGAGTCATGAGTAAATCCGAGGCGCAGAGAATAGCCGATTTTCGTAATCTCGACCTGGTTCTGATAAGCCCGGCGGCAAAACCCGTAGTATGTAAGATCATGGATTACGGGAAATATCGTTTCGATATGATCAAAAAGGACAAAGAGTCCAGAAAAGCCCAGAAGATAGTCGAAGTGAAGGAAATAAGACTTTCGCAGACTATTGACGTAGGCGACCTGAATACCAAAGCAAAACAGGCGAAAGGTTTTCTTACCGACGGCAACAAGGTCAAAGTTTCGCTGAGAATGAGAGGAAGAGAACTCGCCCATCCCGAGATAAGCGTGGAAGTTCTGAACGGATTTTACGAACAGATCAAAGAATACGCCGTTCTCGACAAAAAACCGACACCTGAGGGAAGAGCCATATTCATGATGCTCAGTCCCGTCAAAAAATAAACTTAAAGGAGAATTTGGATCATGCCCAAAATGAAAACTCACAGCGGTGCGAAAAAGCGTTTCAGATTTACCGCAAGCGGAAAGCTCAAGAGAGCTAAACAGAACAAGAACCATATACTTAACAAGAAGCCCACGAAGAGGACCAGAAACCTTCGCAAGGGCGGTTATGTAGACGCCACTCAGGAAAAGACCATTTCCAATATGATGAGCGGACAGAAATAGGAGGCCTAAGATGAGAATTAAAAGAGCGGTGAACGCCGTAAAGAAAAGAAGAAAAATAATGAGGAGAGCCAAAGGCTATTTCGGCTCCAAGTCCAAGCTTTACAGAGTTGCCAGACAAGCCGTAATGAAATCCATGCAATACGCATACGTCGGACGTAAACTCCGCAAGAGAGACTTCCGTCAGCTGTGGATCGCCCGTATCAATGCGGCGGCAAGAATGAACGATCTTTCCTATTCCCGTCTGATGTACGGACTTCGTCTTGCCGGAGTGGATCTCAACCGCAAGGTGCTGGCAGATATAGCCGTCAACGACGCACAGGCGTTTAGCGGAATTTGCGACAAAGCTAAAGCCGCATTAAAGTAAAACAAACGTACTCTCGTTGAAATACACGGGAGTATTTTTTTAATTTATGGAAATAACCGGAAAAAGCAATCGGAATATAAAAACGCTTCGGGCTTTATACAACGATAAAAAATTCCGCTACGAAAGCGGAGAGTATGTCGTCGAGGGCGTGACCGCAGTCAAGGATATGCCGGCGGAAAGACTCGACCGTATTTTTATAAGAGAGGACGAAGCGGACAGGCTGGGAAAAATTTTTCCGGAAGTTCCGACCTATTGCGTTAAGAAAGAAGTTTTCGACGGAGTGGCGGATACCAAGACTCCTTCGGGAATAATAGCGGTGGCGAAGATGCCGAAGGCTCAAGCCATAAGCGGAGATACGGTGTTATTACTGTGCGGCATATCCGACGCCGGGAACGTGGGCAGTCTCATAAGGACTGCGGCGGCACGAGGGATAGAAACCGTCATCTGCGTCGGGACCGCCGATCCGTATGCTCCCAAGACCGTACGGGCAGGGATGGGCGGACACAATTACGTCAACATAGTCGCTTTACCGGGGTATAAGGAAGCCCTAGAGCTGCTCGGACAATACAAGATAGCTGTTCTGGATATGCACGGTATCAGTATCTATGGATACAAACAAACGGGGAAAACCGTGTTCGCTCTCGGGAACGAAGCGCACGGGGTGCCGCAAGAGGTTTCCTCCAAAGCCGAGATAAAATTAGCTTTACCCATGAAAGAAGGGACGGTGGAAAGCCTGAACGTGGCGTGTGCGGGAACGGCGGCTTTGTATCTTTTGAATTGACGGAAAATATTTACGCAATCGGCGGAATTACGAAACAAGAATATCAAGGAGGTAATTCGGAATATGAGCGGACACAGCAAGTGGGCTAATATCAAGAACAAAAAAGGAAAAGCGGACGCTGCGAGAGGAAGCGTATTTACCAAACTGGGCAGGGAGCTTGCCGTTGCGGTAAAGGCGGGCGGACCCGATCCCAACTCCAATTCCCGTCTCAGGGACGTCATAAGCAAAGCCAAGGCGAGCAATATGCCTAACGATACCATTATGCGTTCCATAAAGAAAGCGAGCGGGGAACTCAACGCCGTAAACTACGAGGAAATGCAATACGAAGGTTACGCCCCCGGCGGAGTGGCGGTCATCGTCACCGCACTCACCGACAACAAGAACCGTACCGCAGGCGACGTAAGGCACGCTTTCGACAAATGCGGCGGATCCCTGGGTAGTACCGGGTGCGTCGGTTATCTTTTCAACAAAAAGGGGCTCATCGTCGTCGAAAAAGGCAATTTCAGCGAAGACGATATGATGATGATGGTGCTGGAAGCCGGCGGCGACGACGTCGTCGACGAAGGGGACGTTTACGAAATATATACCTTGCCGCAGGATCTGTATTCGGTAAAAGACGCTTTGGAAAAGAGCGGAGCGAATATACTGAGCGCCGAGACGGGATTTTTCCCCGACGATTACGTCAAACCTGCCGATGACGTCATTCCGTCCATCGAAAAGCTCATCGATATGTTAGACGAAAACGACGACGTGCAGAACGTGTATCACAATGCGGAACTTCCCGAAGAAGAGGAGGAGGAATAGGCAGAGATGTTCGACGTTGAAAAACTTTGCGCTTCCGTCAAGAGGGCGAGCTTCCGATTCGCAAAAGCCGGGACCGAGGAAAAGAACCGGGTTTTGTCGGTCATAAGCAGGAAACTGAACGAGGCGAGGGAGGAGATAACTTCCGTCAACCGTTTAGACGTGGAAAACGGTAAAAAGAGCGGAATGCCCGACGCATTCGTGGACAGGCTTACGCTCAACGACAAGCGTTTCGACGTTATGCTTGCCGGGATAGACGACGTAATAGCCTTACCCGATTACGTGGGATACGTCGAAGAGGAATACACCGTAAAGAGCGGACTGGAGATAAAGAAAGTCCATGCGCCGCTGGGCGTGGTGGGGATAATTTACGAAAGCCGTCCCAACGTGACGGTGGACGCCGCCGTTCTGTGCATAAAGAGCGGAAACGGAGTGGTTTTGAAAGGCGGCAAGGAGGCCATCAACACCAACCGTATCCTGGTTAAGATAATGAAAGAAGCGTTTGCCGAATGCGGACTGGATTCCGAAGCGGTGGGCTTTATCGACGGTACCGACAGGGAGCTTACTTCCCGTATGCTTAAATGTTCCGATTCGATAGACGTCATAATCCCGAGAGGGGGCGAAAAACTCAAAAAATTCGTTTTAAGCGAAGCGGCGATGCCCGTCATAGCTTCCAGCGGCGGGAACTGTCACGTCTATGTGGAGAACTCCGCCGATCTAGCGATGGCGCAGCGCATTCTGGACAATGCCAAGACGCAGCGCACGAGCGTCTGCAACGCCTGCGAGAGCCTCGTCGTGGACAGGACATTTGCGCAAAAACACCTTGCGGAGTTGCTCGCGCCGCTCACCCAAAAGAAGGTCGAACTGGTGGGGGACGCGGAGGCGTGCGCCCTCGTGCCGGAGATAAAGCCCGCGGCGGAGGAGGACTTCTACACCGAGTTCCTCGCCATGAAGCTTTCGGTCAGGATCGTAGAGGGCGTGGACGAGGCGATCGCATGGATCAACGAGCACTCCACCCATCACAGCGAGGCGATCGTCACC
>CASDZI010000061.1 GCA_949285605.1 uncultured Christensenella sp. | reverse complement strand
AAGGATTGCCTTTGGTCAAGTCTTTAATCATGGTCACACCTTTTACAGGAAAGATTATAGTCCCGTAGAAAAAAGAAGTAAAGTTTTTTGAGGGGTGTTACAGGGATCGGGTGGGAATTTTTTTGATAATTCCGAAACGGGTTCATATACTATTAAATATGAACAGACAGCGAATAGAATTCAATTCCGACAGGCGGGTGGAAAATTATTTGGAGAGTATATTTACCCAATGCAATTACCCTTTCGTAAAAGAAAAAGAAAACGGCAGGACCGCCTTTTCCTTCTACGCCGACAAAGAAGCTAAAAATGCGATAACGGAAGCCGTCCTCGTCAATTTTTACAAAATGAAGGAATTGACCGCTTTGCTAAGGGAGAAGAACGACAGGGCGTTCGATGCGTTGTTGGGGTCGCTCATAGGCTTCGGACAGGACGACGACAGGGAGAAGATAGAAAAAATCCTGGAAAAAACCGATGCGATAAACATAGACGGACTTTATAATTTCAGGCTGGACGAACTGAGAGAGGACTGGAAAAATCTCGCAAAACTCAGCGCAAAACTCTATGCGCAATGCGAAACGGAGGCGGACGTGTATGCTTTGAGCATATTTATGTTAGGGATGGACGACACGGTAAACGCCGTCATAATCCTCGATTCGGCTCAGAAACTTTTTTGGGAAAAAAGCGGAACCGGAATAGAAACGGTACCCTTTTTCGAAGATAAGGAGAGGGATACCATAATAACTCTTTTAAGCCACAGACCGTCCGACGTGGTGGTCAAAGACCCTTCCTCGATCCCCGAAGGGGTATTGAACGTGATAAAATCCCTCGGAGAATAATTTTTTCTCCGCTCAGTGATTATAAAAAATATTGACAAAGAAATAATTTTATAGTATTATCGAAAAGTAAAGATAATTTTTACTTTTGCGTAATATATTATTTTTGCCGAGTTCCGAAAATTGTTTCCAATAACCGTTCCGAATTTGATTTTACCCGAAGGATTTTATATTTTTCAGAACTGAAGAGCAACCGTTAGCGGATAGAATTTTATTATAGAAGCCTGATTTTGGAGGATTTTAATGGATTTAGTTTACGACAAAAAGAGCCTGGAGGAGATGACTATACACGTTTTACGGGTAATAGGCAGGGAATTAGGGGTGGAGTCGCCCACGAGCAAGAAGAAAGACGAATTGATAAACGCCATTCTTGCGAAAGCGGAAAGCGGCAAAAACGGAGCGACCGAAACCCGTTCCGAAAGCAAACCGCACAAGGGCAGACCTCCAAAGAGCGGCTCATTATTGATATTCAACGATGTCGGCGGAGCAAATCTGCCTAAGCTTGGGAGCGACAAAAACGAAGAGCGGGCAAACGGGGCGTCCGAGGTGCGGATCCTCGAGGGAATAACCAGAGACCTGAGCGACGCATTCGAAGAGGAAAAAGAACCGCCCAAGAAGCCCTTTATAAAAAAGAATAATTACAAAGAAAACGACGGAAAAGAGTACAGAAAGAAAAGAGATTTTTCTTCCGAAGACAATCGTGAGGAGAAGGAAACCAAGGTAAAAGAGACGCAGGAGGAAGAGGATACCGTCGTTCCCGAGTTGAGAGAGGGCGTTTTGGAGATCATGCCCGACGGATACGGATTTTTACGGGCGAACAATTACGAATCGGGCACGAACGACGCTTACGTTGCGGCGCAGAAAATCAAGAAATGCGGACTCAGAAAGGGCGATTACGTCAAAGCCGAAGCCCGTCAGACCTGCGAAAACCGCCCTGCCGGAGTGGTGAACGTACTGGAAGTCAACGGTTTACCCCCGGAAAACGCATACCGCAGAAAAAATTTCGATACGCTTACCCCGATATATCCCGACGTACGTTATAAACTGGAGCTTCCCGGGAAAAACAACGATTTTGCCATTCGCTCCATAGATCTTATAGCGCCTATAGGCAAGGGACAGAGAGCGATGATCGTTTCACCGCCCAAAGCGGGAAAAACCACCCTTCTCAAAAAAATAGCCAACAGTATTTCGGCGAATTACCCCGAAGCGCATCTTATAGTGCTTCTCATAGACGAGCGTCCCGAAGAAGTTACCGATATGCAACGGTCGATAGCCGGAGAGGTGGTATATTCCACCTTCGACGAAATGCCGGAGCATCACACCAAGGCGGCGGAACTGGTACTCGAAAGAGCGAAAAGGCTGGTGGAACTCGGAAAGGACGTGGTTATACTCATGGACAGTCTCACCAGGCTTGCCCGTGCGTACAATCTCACCATATCGCCCACGGGCAGAACATTGTCGGGAGGTATCGACCCTGGAGCTTTACACAGTCCGAAACGCTTTTTCGGGGCTGCGAGGAACATTGAAAACGGCGGAAGTTTGACCATAATAGCCACCGCTCTCGTCGACACGGGCAGCCGAATGGACGACGTCATATACGAAGAGTTCAAGGGAACGGGCAATATGGAAATACATCTCGACCGTCGTTTGAGCGAAAAACGTATTTTCCCCGCCATAGACCTCTACCGAAGCGGCACGAGAAGGGAAGAACTTCTCCTGGATCAGAGCGAACTTCAAGGTATCTGGGCTATAAGGAAACTTCTCAGTGCGGGAGAGAGCGCCGACGCCACCGAAAACCTTATCAATATGCTTGTAAAGAGCAAAACCAACAAGGAATTTATAGAACAGCTGAACCTGCAAATTATGGCTATGCAGAAACAGGGCTATATAATGTAACGATAAAGGGAGGGAAGAGGATAAAAAATCCTTAAATCCCTCCTATGTCCTTGACACGACAAAAAAAAATATATATAATATGTTTGCTGTCTGGGTATGGCGCAGTTTGGTAGCGCGCTTGAATGGGGTTCAAGAGGCCGGAGGTTCAAATCCTCTTACCCAGACCAACGTCGCCGCAAGACGTATTCTGAAAGAAAGTCGGACAAAATACCGACTTTCTTTTTTTTGCCGCCTGCGGCTCCTTTTTCCCAAAAATCTTACTTCGCAAAAGCTCATTCAGATTTTCGGGAGCCCTGATATTTGCAAGGCGTATCTTAAAAGAAAGTCGGACAAAGTACCGACTTTTTTTAACAAAAGACACCTGTTTTTTGGTGTGTTCCTTATTTACCAAAACAGTACGTTTTTTGTTCTTTTTCCCCGGGGTCCCCGAAAAACGGTACGTTTTTTGGGGTGTTTTTATCGCCTGCGACTCCTCATTCCCAAAAATCTTACTTCGCAAAGCTCATACAGATTTTCGGGAGCACTGATATTTGCAAGGCGTTTTCGGAAAAATTTTAACGACAAAAGGTTGACCTTTTCTTTTTTTGCGAGTAAACTAATAGGCAATAAATAGTTTCTTTGGGCAGGGTAACCGACCGGCGGTAATGCTGTATAACAGACGAGTCCGACAGCCCCAGCAGTTGATGCGGTGAGATCCCGCAACCGACAGTAAAGTCTGAATGGGAAAGAGACGTTCGGGTGAATACGCACAGGCGTTTTCTCCGTTTTGTTTCCGAAAGAAAGCGTTCCCGTCCGATGAGACGGGATTTTTTTTAAGGAGACGGATATGAAAAAGAGAATATCGGGCAGAGAAATGACAAAAAAAACGGTCTTGATAGCCGTAATGACGGCATTGACTGCGGCGGTGACTTTTTTAGTCCGTATTCCCACCGTGGCTACGGAAGGCTACGTCAACCCGGGCGACGCCGTTTTACTGTTTGCCGGAGTGGCGCTCGGGCCGGCAGCCGGTTTTTTTGCAGGGGGATTGGGTAGTTGCCTTGCCGATATTGCCGCCGGATATCCCCATTGGGCGGTACCCACGCTTATTATAAAGGGTATCGAGGGGATGACGGCAGGCTTCCTTTTCAAATTGTTTTACCGCATTAATCTTAACAGATTTCTTGCGGCGGTTTTAAGCGTGGTTCCGTCGGCTATAATAATGGCTGCGGGATATTTGTTTGCCTCTGCGGCGATGAAAGGAAGCTTTGCCGTTGCAGTGGTGGATTTGCCGGGGAATTGCCTCCAAGGCTTATTCGGAGTGGCGGTATGCCTGCTTATTTTGATCGCAACGTCGAAAATACCCGGTTTTGCGTCCCTTGTCGGCTTTAGCGATTTTTACGCAAACGATGTCGCGAAAAGAAAAGTTTCAGTCACCGAAAATCATAGATCGGAACCCTATACGGAGATTTCAGAGGGAAACGCCCGAGAAGAGGAAAAGGACGTTAACGCTTCCGACGATAGCCGAAAATAGTGCGTAATGCGTGATTTGCGGCAGGAATTCGGTATAAAAGAAAAAAATTTGCCAATAACGGAAATTTAATTGACAAAGCCCACGGTTTCTATTATAATTTAGAGGCTGAAACACAAGCGAACCTTACAAAAAAATATCTGCGGGTGTAGTTCAATGGTAGAATCCCAGCCTTCCAAGCTGGTCGCGTGGGTCCGATTCCCATCACCCGCTCCAGAACTTTTACCGGTTCATACAAAAGAGAAAGGTTGGTTTATTCGAAGGGAGTTAACCGACGGGAAGCGGTTAATTTCCTTTTTGCAACCTGATTGAAGCGTTCCTTTACAAATTACGGCGGAGTACGAGATTTGCTACGGACCAGTAGCTCAGTCGGATAGAGCAACGGCCTTCTAAGCCGTAGGTCGGGGGTTCGAATCCCTCCTGGTTCGCCAGGATACGGTGGGTATAGCTCAGTTGGTTAGAGCGCCAGATTGTGGCTCTGGAGGTCGTGGGTTCGACTCCCACTACTCACCCCATTAAC
>CASDZI010000060.1 GCA_949285605.1 uncultured Christensenella sp. | reverse complement strand
ATTAACGCCAGACCTAAGAAAGTGCTTGGTTACAAAACACCGGCAGATTTATTTGAACAAGAATTACAAAAAGTGTTGCACTTGGTTTGACAATTCACCTTGCCGAGCGATAATGGCGACCGATCAAATAAACAGGGCGACTATTCCGTACACGAACAAAGCGCCGATAAACAGCGGACAAATAACTTTCACGTCAAAAGACCAGATCTTGGCGATTTTGAAGGGACCCGAGGCTTCGATTTCCTTTATTGCGTTTTCGGTTTTCCAGACGTAGCCGACGTAAACGCAGGTAAGTATTCCGATAAGCGGAAGCATAAACGTATTACTGAATACGTCCAGCACGTTGAGAAGGTCGAACATTTCCAAAGCCCCCTGCGAGAGAGAAACAAAGACGGCGAGCACAAAACCCGCGCCTATAACTATCGCCACGGCAACGCGACGGGGGAGTTTGAGTTTTTCGCTCAGGACGGCAACGTTGACTTCCACGAGGGCGATAGCCGAAGTAAGGGCGGCGAAAAATACAAGCAGGAAGAAGACCGCTCCTACTATCATACCGAGGACGTGGGGAAGGGAAGCGAATACTGCCGGAAGGGTCACGAAAATAAGACCTGCGCCTGCGGTAGGCTCCTGTCCTGCGGCGAACACGGCGGGAAGAATGGCAAAACCCGCAATGACGGCAACCAAAGTGTCGGAAAAACAGATTATGGCGGTATTTTGGGTAAGACTTACGTCTTTACGGACGTAACTGCCGTACGTTGTCCCTATACCGATACCGATGGAGAGGGAATAGAAAGACTGACCCAAGGCGGCGAGCAGTATGCCTATAATACCGCCAGAGGCTTCTATACGGCTGAAATCGGGGATGATAAAGAACTTAACGCCCTCTTTTGCTCCGTCCATAGTCAACGCCACTATCATTACGAAAATGAGGAAGGCGAACAACATAGGCATCAGAATTTTGTTGACTCTTTCGATACCTTTCTGAACTCCGAACATCAGGATAATCAAACAAAGCGCCATAAAAACGAAGGTAAAAATTATGGGCAGATAAGGATCGGAGACGAAAGAAGAGAAGGCCGAGGAATAATCGCCGCTTGCCACGAACGAGCCGCCGCCTATATATCCTACGGCATATCGGATGACCCAGCCGCCGATAACCGAATAGTACGAAAAGATGAGTAAGGACACGATACAGCTGAACACGCCCACCACGCCCCAGGGCTTTTTCTGCGAGGCGAAAGCGTCGATGACGTTGCTGGAAGCGTTGCGACCGATGGCAAATTCGGCGATCATCGCCGAAAAACCGATCAGAACGATCATCAGGATATAAGCTATCAGAAACAGTGCGCCGCCCTGTTGACCCGCAACGTAAGGGAAACGCCAAATATTGCCGATGCCGACTGCCGAGCCGACCGCCGCCATCAGGAAGCCGAATCTGCCCGACCAGTTATTTTTAACGTGAACGTGTTTCATACGCAAATCGTCCTATCAGTAAAATTTTCAACAGATATTATAAATAAAAAATAGGCATTTGGCAACTTATCGAAAGGGGGATAAAAGGATAAACTCAAAAATTTTGCCGTCCTTTCGTCCGGCGTTTGTAATTTCCGAATCCCCGAATTTGATTTTTTACATATAAAAAGACACCGCATTGAGCGGTGCCTTTTATATATGGTGGAGATAACGGGATTCGAACCCGTGGCCTATGCGTTGCGAACGCATCGCTCTACCAACTGAGCCATATCCCCATCGCTATTATATAATAGCACATTTTTCAGATTTTGCAAGCGTTTTTATTAAGTGAGGGGAGATTATTGCCACGGTCGGGCGGAAAGCTCCTTGTGCTTTCGATAGGAAGTCTTGGTGTCGGGCGTTTTCAGGCTGTTCAAACGTTGAAATTTTGTATATACTATGGTATAGTATAAGTATTACTTTTCTTTTTCCGTTTTTATCGGCGGTCGTCGGTTGCGGGAAGAGAGTTTTTCGGGAGGAAATTTTATTAAGATGCATTACGATTATCTGATTGTCGGGGCAGGGCTTACCGGGGCGGTTTTCGCAAGGGAAATGACCGATTACGGCAAAAAATGTCTGGTTATCGAAAAGAGAAACCACATTGCGGGCAATATTTATACCGAAAAGAAAGAGGGTATCAACATTCATAAATACGGCGCCCATATCTTTCACACCAACAACGATAAGGTCTGGGCTTACGTCAACCGTTTCGCTTCTTTCAACAATTTTATAAATTCACCTATAGCAAACTATAAGGGCGAATTATACAATATGCCCTTCAATATGAACACCTTTCATCAGATGTGGGGCGTTACCACCGCAGAGGAAGCCAAGGCGAAGATCGAGTCGCAGATAAAGGACCTCGGCATCACCGAACCCAAAAATCTGGAAGAACAGGCTTTGAGTATGGTAGGCAGGGACATTTACGAAAAACTCGTAAAGGGCTACACCGAGAAACAATGGGGCAGGCAGTGCAAGGATTTACCTTCCTTTATCATAAAACGCCTTCCGTTGCGTTTCGAGTACGACAATAACTATTTCAACGCAAAATATCAGGGTATTCCTATCGGCGGATATACCGCAATGGTGGAAAAAATGCTGGACGGAATAGAAGTTCTGACCGAAACCGATTATTTCGATTTTATCGAAAAGACCGAACATACCTTCGGTAAAACGCTTTATACCGGCAAGATAGACGAATTTTTCGATTATTCCGAAGGGAAACTGGAATACCGTACCGTAAGACTGGAAGAAAAAACGTTGGATATTGAGGACTTCCAAGGCAACGCCGTCATAAACTATACCGACAGAGAGACCCCTTATACCAGAATTATCGAACACAAGCATTTCGAGTTCACGAAGTCGCCCAAGACGGTGGTAAGCTACGAGTATCCCGCCGAGTGGACGGACGGCGCCGAAGCGTATTATCCCATCAACGACGAGAAAAACAACGCTCTCGTTGAAAAATACAGACAGCTCCTTTCCGCACGACCCGATATTATAGCCGGCGGTCGTTTGGGCGAATACAAGTATTACGATATGGATAAAGTTATCGAAATCGCTCTCGAAAAGGCGGAAGCCGAGAAAAATGCTGCTGTATAATTTCACCTTTCCGAAGGAAGAGGTTTGTTCGGAAAAGGAACTTTATTTCCGAGGCGGCTCGTTCGAAGGAAACTTACTTCGCTTAAAAAACGGAGAAAAAGTTTCTTTCGATACTTATTTCAATTCCTTTTCTCATTCGAAATATAAAAAATATACTTCCGTAAAAATAGCGGAAGTCCGTTTTTCGGTACGTGGCAAGGGCGTTTGCAGACTGAAACGCTTTTTTGCCACGGGAGAGGAAATTTTAACCGAAAAAGAGTTTTCGGGGGATTTTTCGATTTTTGCCGACCTCGACTCCGTTTGCGACGGAGGATTCCTTTATCCCGAAATAGAAGCCTTCGGCGAAACGGAAATTTACGGCGGAGGATATTATTCCGACGTGTCATCGTCGCCTGTAAAAATCGGTATAGCGACATGTACGTTTATGCGTGAAAATTACGTTAAACGCAACGTCTCGGCGATGGAAAAATATTTTGAAAAGGGCGGGAAAGATCGTTTCGGACTGTTCATCGTGGATAACGGCAGGACCTTACCAGCCGATCTTTCGCCTTACGCTACCGTCATTCCCAACGAAAACAGCGGCGGAAGCGGAGGTTTTACCAGGGGAATAAAAGAAGTTACGTCCCGGGGCGAATACACGCATTTTCTTTTAATGGACGACGATATTATCTTGGACTGCGAGGTGCTGGAGCGGACGGCTAATCTTATATCCTGTCTGAAAGAGGAATTCCGTTCTTCGTCGGTGGGCGGAGCGATGTTGATAACCGAAACGCCTTACGTTCAAAGGGAACTCGGGGCGTACTGGACGGGGGACAGACCGGCGTCGTTTATGGACATGACCGACGTGAGGGCGAGGGAAATTCTTTTCCTCAACGAAAGGAACTACCGTCCCGAATACAATGCCTGGTGGTATATGTGTATGCCCTGCGATACCGTTCGAAAATACGGTTTGCCGCTGCCGATGTTCATAAAATGCGACGACGTGGAATACGGTCTGCGTGCTGCGGAAAACATTATCGTCACCAACGGGCTTGCCGTATGGCACGACAGTTTCGACTTAAAATACAGTCCCGAAGGGGAGTATTATATCAAGCGGAACGAGTTTATCGTCAATTTACTCTATCCTCGCAGGAAAGGCGTGTTCGCTCTTTGGTGGAAACTGTTCAAGAACATTGCCAAGCAAACGGTTTTTCAACGCTATTTCGCCGCAGAGCTGGAGTTTCTCGCTTACGAGGACGTTTTGAAGGGACCGGAATTTTATTTCGGGCTGGACGGAGCGGATTATCATAAAAAACTCCGTGCCCTTTGTCCGCAATTTCTCGACGAGAAGGAAATTTGCGAGCGTTACGGCATAAAAGTCGATTTCGAAGCGTTACGGGCGGCGCCGTCGCAAAAAGGGAAGCATTTGAGGCAGATATTGACCTGGAACGGATATTTTCTCCCGAAATTCCTTTACAAGAAGGAAGTCGGGTTCACCGATATGGAAAGGTGCAAAGCCATCAACTTTTACGCACGCAAAAAAACGGTGCAGTACAGTTTCGTGAAAAATAAGGGTTTTGTGTCGGAAATAAAAAAATCCGCCCCCTTTGTTTACGGATGGCGGTTGTTTATATTGTTTTTCAAATTGCTTTTTACCCGTGTTTCCTTGCGAAAAAGGTATA
>CASDZI010000059.1 GCA_949285605.1 uncultured Christensenella sp. | reverse complement strand
GAAAAGCATCCAGCGCAAAAACCGGGGCAAATTGGTACGCGTCGCCTTGGTAGGTTATACGAACGTAGGTAAATCGACGCTCTTGTCCGTTATTAGCTCGGCGCGCCCGAAAATAGCGAGCTACCATTTTACTACGCTTCATCCCAATCTCGGCGTCGTCAAATTTTCGGACGACGCATTCCTTATGGCGGATATCCCCGGGCTGATAGAGGGAGCCGCGGAAGGAATGGGACTCGGTCACAGCTTTTTAAGACATGTCGAAAGAGTGAGATTAATTGCGCACGTCGTCGATATTTCCGGTATGGAAGGAAGAGATCCGGTCGAGGACTATTTCACCATAAGGAGTGAGCTCGAAAGATATTCAAAAGCGCTTTCAAAGCTTCCCGAAATAGTTATCCTTAACAAAGCGGATATAACTTCAGATACCGATTCTGCCGTAAAACGGTTTACTGAGGCGATCGGAAAAGAGGCATATTTGGTATCTGCCGCTACAAAAGCCGGCATAAACGAGGTTGTTTCGAAAATCTATGAGCTTTTAAAGACGCTGCCGAAACCCGAGAGGCTTAAATTCGAAAAATTCGAGTACTCCTCCCCCGACAAAAACGCGTTTTCCGTTTATAAAGACGATGACGCTTTTGTCGTTACCGGAGGATATATAGAGGAGCTGTCGAGGAGAGTGGTGCTAAGTGACCACGAGTCGTTTAGGTGGTTTCAGCGCGCGTTGAGGGATAAAGGAGTCATAAAAGCGTTGAAAGAGGCAGGCATAAAGGACGGCGACACCGTCAGGATAATGGATATAGAGTTCGAGTATTTCGATTGATCGGATTAAAATCAATGCGATAAATTAATTTAAAGGAAGAAGCTTACAGGGAGGGCACTATGAAAAGATTTTCCGTTGTTACCGAGTCGGCAACCGACGAAAAAAACATCATCAACGTTCCGGGCGGAAGGATTTCCGTTCTTACCAATCGGCTTTTCAGGGTGGAAAGAGGGGAACCGAATTCTCTTCCGACTCAGTCGGTATGGTACAGAAATTTCGATAATCCCGAATTTTCCGCTTCCGACGACGGGAAAAAGGCGGTTATAAAAACCGACGCCGTTACTTTCGTTTACGATTATTCCTCCGACAAAGCTTCCGTTACATTCAAAGACGGAAAAAAGGTCACGAGATTCGGGCGTACTCTCCCAGGAACCTGCCGCACCTTGGATCAGACAAACGGTGCCACGAAGCTGGGGCGGAGCATCGTTTCAAACTCGGGCGTCGCCGTTTTGGACGATTCCGAATCGCTTTTGCTGAAAGAGGACGATTTTATTAAGCGTCGTTCAGGCTCCGACAGATATTACTTTTGCTACGGTTCCGATTTTCGGGGCGCCGTTCGCGATTTTTTTAAGCTTACAGGAAAAGTTCCGCTGATACCGAGATTTGCTTTCGGCAATTGGTGGTCGAGATACCACGCTTATTCCGACAAGGAATACCTCGATCTCATGGCGCGGTTCAAGGAGGAAAAGCTGCCGTTTACCGTTGCCACCATCGATATGGATTGGCATTGGGTCGACGTTAAAAAGCGTTTCGGGGCAGATATGGTGCGCCTTTCGAACGATTCCCCGATCGCTCGCGCTTTGGGTAATATTTGGAGCCCGGGCTGGACGGGATTTTCGCCGAATACCGAACTTTTTCCTGACTTTAACGGGTTTTTAAAGAAATTAAACGATAACAATTATGCCGTTACGGTAAATTTGCATCCTGCGCAAGGTATCCGCCCTTACGAAGACTGTTACGAAGCATTTTGTAAATATCTGAATCGTGATCCCGAAAAGAAGGAGACCATAGGTTTTTCGCTGAAAAACAAGAAGTTTATCGAAGCTTACTTCGATATCGCTCTTCGTCCCTACGAAAACGCCGGCGTCAGATTCTGGTGGATAGACTGGCAGCAGGGGAAGCTTTCCGATGTTCCCGGTCTCGATCCGCTCTGGGCATTGAACCACCTGCATATTCTGGACATGGCGAGTGAAGGCAAGCGCCCGCTGATACTTTCAAGGTACGCCGAGGCGGGTTCGCACCGCTATCCCCTGGGGTTCAGCGGAGACTCCGCCACCACCTTCCGTACATTGAAATTCCAGCCTTACATGACGGCTTCCGCAACCAATATCGGCTATACCTGGTGGAGTCATGACATCGGCGGGCACCACATGGGTTATAAGTCGGACGAACTCTATTTAAGGTGGCTTCAGCTGGGGGTGTTCAGTCCCGTTATGAGACTGCACTCGACTGCGAGGGAGTTTATGGGTAAGGAGCCGTGGAAATACTCCGAGTCCACCGGGGAGCTGGCGGGCGATTATCTCCGTCTTAGGCACAAATTGATACCTTATCTGTATTCGATGAACTATCTTACCTCACACTCGGGAAAAGCGCTCATCGAGCCGATGTATTACGCTTATGACGAACCTGAAGCAAGAAGGCACAAGAACCAATATTTATTCGGAACGGGGCTTATCGTCTCGCCCGTAACCAAGCGTACTTCAAGAAAAACGCATCTTGCTAAAACCGAACTTTGGGTTCCCGAAGAGCGTTATACGGATATCTTTACAGGCAGAATATACAAGAAAGGAAAATATAAAATTTACCGAGACTTAAAGTACATTCCGGTATTTGCAAGACCCGGGACGATTCTTCCGATGTACCGTTCGGCAGAGGACAACTCTATTGATATGTTAAAGCCTCTGGATATTAAACTCTATCGCGGCAACGGGACTTTCAAGCTCTATCTGGACGAAGGTGACGGCTTGGGTTATATGGACGGCAAGTTTGTCGTTGTCAACTTCGAACTTAGCGAAAAGGGGGACAAACTTACTTTGAAGCTCTCCTCGGAAGGTGACAAAGCCATGCTTTCCTCGGGTCTCGACATCCGCCTTTTGTTCGAGGACGCTTTGCTCGGAGAATTAAGTCTGTCCGGCACGCCGACGAGCGGACAATTTTTGTATAAAGGTGAGGAACTGTTATTCGAATTAACCGGTTTCACCGCAAAGACGAACGCGCCAAGGAGGGAGCTGCTTATTGATACGATTTCCAGGTATCAGATGCTGAATGACCCGAAAGAGGCGCTGTTTAAACCGATTTTAAACGGAAATTATGCGTTTTTAAAACTTATTCCGGCTTGCTACCGCGGACCTGTTGAGGAAATCCTGAAAATCAGCGATTAGCGTATGCCGTTACGCCTCATCCGACGATTCTTTTTTTTCGGTTAACGTGCCGGGCGCAATGCGCCCGGCTTTTTACGATACTTGACGGAAGATGCAATATTTTTCGGGTTGTAAACGAAAATTTGATGATTTACAAATACAAATTTTCGCTTTATAATATTTTCGGGTAGGGGAAAGGCTAAATTTTCCGCTCAGGCACTTTTACGGAGGAGGACATGAAAAAGCTTTCTGCATTGATATGTGTTTTGCTGATTTCGTTGTCGTTGGTTATGCTTTACGGATGTACCCCGGTTCCCGTCAACGAACCGTATGATATAAGGACCGGCGTCACCTACGCCCGCGGAGAAACAGAATTGACCGTAGCTTCATTCAACGTCCATTCCGTCAAGACTACCCGCGAAAAGATCTCGGCATGCGTCGGACAGCTCGACGCTTACGACGTCGACATTGCGGGATTGCAGGAAGTCGATTCCGACTCTTTTGACCGCTCCTTTTCCGGTATGGTCAGTCTTCTTTCATCCGGTAATATGAAGGAAAAGTTCTTCTCCCCGACCATGACCGAAAGTCACGGCGAAAATTACGGCTTGATGTCGCTTTATAAAGTCGCGCCTTCCGAAACGCATGCCTTTTTCCTTCCTTATAAGGGCGAGTACTATGTAAATAATCTGGAACCCCGGGTTTTACAGCGTTCTCTCGTCACCGTCGACGGCGTGCAGATAGCTTTTTACAACACCCACTTAAACCACAACCAAAAAAAGTATAAAGGCGAACTTGTCCGCGACCTTCAACTGCAATACGTTTGCGACATTATTTCCTCCGATCCCACCCCTTATATAATCCTGACAGGGGATTTCAACATTCCTTCCTTCGATTCGCTTCGGTGCTTCCTCGAAACCGGCAAATTTTCTCTCGTCAACAGTCCCGCTAATCCCTTAGAGTCCTTTAAACGCGATGACTCCGAAAAGGACGACTTCAATTGCATAGATAACATCATCTATACTCACTCCACCCTGGAATTACTCTCCTCCGGCGTCGTTATCTCCGACGCTTCCGATCATTACATGCTCCACGCCACCTTCCGAACCATGCCCTGACTTTCTTTGTCCCGGTTGTTGCAAAAAAGTCCTTGACATTATCTTCGACTTATAATAGAATATATCCTGTTCCGTGCGGATGTGGCGGAATTGGCAGACGCGCAAGATTCAGGATCTTGTGATCGCAAGGTTGTGCAGGTTCAAGTCCTGTCATCCGCACCAAACCGAGGATAAGGGCGCATCTTGCGCCCTTTCTTCACGTCTTGGGCTTCGGTCATTTACGTTTTAGTAAACTCCCTCGCCCTCGCGTTTGAAAGAACGCAATCTGCAACCCTTCTGCTCGGTTTGCGGCAGTATTTTTATTCACTAAACCCATGTTCGTGGATAAAAATGCTGTCCACGGCAAAAACCTCGGAAAACACGTTGTTTTCCGAGGTTTTTTGCTACTTTTCGGGCAAAAACGAGGCTTTTACGCATATTCAAAACAGGTTTCGATTTTATGCTGTCTTTTAGCCCTTTTCGAGTAAAAACAGGACTTGAACCTAAATACTTAAAAGTTTGCCCGGTATAGTTTCATTTTTGAAGAGAAGAATAAGCATGTTTGTGTTTTAGGCTTGAATAAATAATAAGATTTTAGGAGAATGCAAATATCTCTCGAACGAGAAATCAAGTGTATGTTAAGAACCATTAGGTTTGTTTCACTATATAAAGAAGCAAAGCGGAAAGTAAAGTCTTTTTAATTAAAGTATAGCAGAGA
>CASDZI010000058.1 GCA_949285605.1 uncultured Christensenella sp. | reverse complement strand
TTAACGCCAGACCTAAAAAAGTACTCGGTTACAAAGCACCGGCAGATTTGTTTGAACAGGAATTGCAAAAAGTGTTGCACTTGGTTTGACAATTCACCGGATAATGATTTAATTATAACGAATGGGTCAAGAAGAACGTTTACCGTTTTCGTCGGCAGGGGAAACCGTTATGGTTTTATAATTTGTATAAGTGACCAGACCGGGCAAGGAAGAGGGGATTTTCTTAACATATTTTACCGAAGTATAATCGACGTCGACTTTTTCGTCGTAACGGCATTCGCTGTAAAAGGCAGCCATGCGAGCGGCTTTAAGTAATGTTTCGTCGGTTATTTCTCCTTTAATTACGACGTGACTGCCGTGTCGTGCTTTGACGTGCAGCCATAAGTCGTTCCTGTCGGCGATTTTGAAGGTAACCTCGTTGTTTTGTAAATTGTTTCTTCCGTAAATTATTTCCCCAAATTCGGTTTTCACTCTGACGGGTCGGGAAGTTTTATCCTTTTTATTGGTTTGTTTTCCCGTTTTTCCGTTTAGTCTGTTCAGTTCGTCTATGATCTCGGAATATTCCTGTTTGGTTTCGGAATCTCTTACCGAAAGCTCGACGGATTTAAGATACTCCTTTTGCTTATATAATTCTTCCAGTTGTTTTTCGGCAATTTCTGCGGCTTTTTTTGCTTTAGAGTATTTTTTGAAATAGATTTGAGCATTTGCGGAAGGCGAAAGATTTTCGTCGAGGGGAATACGGATGTTTTCTCCGCTTTCGTAGTCCGTCCCTTCGGCAAACTTGTCTCCGGTTTTGATTTTCCAGATATTGCCGAGTATGGTTTCTCCGAATTGTTTCCATTTTTCGGCTTTTTCTTTTTCGGCGATTTTTTCGGTATAATCGCTTATTCTGCGGTCGATTTTTTCCTTCATACGCTTCAATACGGCGTTTACCGTTTTGGAAGAGGCTTTTTTGCGTTCGTTTCCGTCAAGCAGCGTATAATATTCGTCCAGACATTCGTTCAACGTCGTTTTCGGCACGAATTCGCCTTCTGCGGTGGTATAGCGGTAAACGTAGTAATCGATTGGTTTCCCGTTTTCTGTTTTCAAAACGGGAGCGTAGAGGTCGGAGCGATATATGTTTACCAGCGATTGCAATTTAAGGTAGGGATTTTCGGCAAAAAATATTTCCTTTGCCGTTTCTTTACCGATGCCGCTTATCAGCTTCGGAAGAAGCGAGTACTCGCTTACGCCTGAATTAAAAACGGCCTGTAACGCTTTCTCATCGTCCAAAGAAGCCTTATTTTTTGGCTGAAGAACGTATTGCAGGTTGGGCAGGATATATCTTGTCGTGCTTTGATCGAAATGTATACGTCTTATGGCGTCGATTATTTTGTAATTTTCGTCGGTTAGGATTATGTTGGAATATCTTCCCATCAGCTCCGCCAAAAGATAATATACCGCCCGATCCTTCAGCTCGCTGCGGGTCTCGAAGGTGAATTTAATTATCCTGTCGTAATTGAAGATTCCTACGTTTTTAAGGTTAGCGCCCGAAAGGTATTTCCTTAACAACATACAAAAAGCGGGGGGATTTAGAGAATTTTCCTTTTTCCCTGCAGTGATATGCGTACGAGGTGCGGAGGGAGAAGCGCTTATGACCAGAGTATGGATTTTTCCTCGTGCTTTTACGGCGAAAGTGACTTCGTCGATTTCCGGTTGATAAATTTTTTCTATACGGCCGTCGGAAAGGAGGTCGTTCAGCTCGTTTGCCAGAGCATTGAGAAGTATTACGTCGTTAGGCATATTATTATTATAACAAATACGCATTAAAGAGCAAGCTAATATTTGACTTTTTCTCCGAAATAAAGGATAATATAATTTATGACGAAAGTAATTGCGGTTGAGAAAAAAAGTCCTCTTTACGGTAAGATTCTACCCGGGGACGAGATGGTTTCCGTGAACGGTTTCCCATTCGAGGATATACTCGATTACGCTTACTGCGAAGGGCAGGACGAGGTGGATTTCGAGTTATGTCGAAACGGAGAAAATTTCCACGTTTTTTACCGCAGAAAAAATTATAAAGAAAGTTTCGGGCTTTCTTTCGACGAAAGTGCGGAAATAACTCCTAAGGAATGTTGCAATAACTGTATTTTCTGTTTCGTCAGGCAACTTCCGCAAAATTTGAGGGAAACCCTTTACGTCAGAGACGACGATTACAGGCTTTCCTTCGTGAGCGGCTCATATATTACCTGCACCAATTTGAAGGAAAAGGATTTTCAAAGGATAATACGTTACAGGCTTTCGCCGCTATACGTTTCCGTTCACGCTACCGACGAGGTCGTCAGGAAGTATATGCTCGGCGTAAAGAAAGCTCAAGCTATCCTGCCCGTTCTGGAAAGACTGGTATCCGCTGGAATAACCGTTCATACGCAGATTGTGTTGGTTCCGGAAGTAAACGACGGAGAAGTGCTTATTCAGTCGCTGGAAGACCTGCGTAGGATAAGAGTAGCCACCGTAGCCGTCGTGCCGGTGGGACTGACTTCGCACAGGCAATCCTTGCCGAAATTGAGACTCCTAAACCGTGAAGAAGCGGAAAAAGCCATCGAAACGGTAGAAAATTATTATGAAAAAAATCCATATTTCTGCTATTGTGCCGACGAAATGTATCAGATCGCCGGAAAAGAAGTAAAGGAAGAGTCTTATTACGGCAATTTCGAGCAAATTGAGAACGGCGTGGGACTTATAGCGAAGTTTTTCGGGGAGTTGGATTATGTTTTGAAAAGCATACGTTCCTTCCGTAAGCACAGAAAAATAGGGGTTTTTACCGGAGTAAGCGGGGAAAGCGTAATGCTCACCGCCGCAGAAAAAATACATAAGAAATTTCCTTCGGTGGAAATAAGCGTTTATCCCGTCAAAAATCACTTTTTCGGAGAAAGCGTCACCGTTACGGGACTGGTCACCGCAACGGATATCATAAATAATTACGGAAACCATATTTTCGGGGAAGAATACCTAATGATACCTTCGGTTATGTTAAAGGAATTCGGAGACGTTTTTCTCGACGATATGAGCGTAAAGGATTTAGCGGAGAGGCTTTCGGCTAAAATAGTCATAAGTCATCCCGACGGGGAAGGTTTTCTCAACGCCGTGTTGTACGGTAAAAGCGTATTAAAAGGAGGAAAGAAATGATTAAACCTCTCCTTGCCATAGTAGGCAGACCCAACGTGGGTAAAAGTACCTTTTTCAATAAAATGGCGGGGAAACGCATCAGTATAGTGGAAGATATGCCCGGGGTGACGAGGGACAGAGTATACGCCGACGCCGAATGGTGCGGATATTCGTTCACAATGGTGGATACCGGCGGGATAGAGATCCATTCCGAAGATCAGATGTGGAAACACATTAAAAGGCAGGCGGAACTTGCCGTGGACCTTGCCGACGTCATACTGTTTTTCGTGGACGGTAAAACGGGCATAATGCCCGACGATTACGACGTGGCGGAACTGCTGCGTGCAAGTAAAAAACCCATCGTGCTCGCCGTAAACAAAATCGACAACAACAATTACGACTCCGTTTACGATTTTTATAATCTCGGACTGGGAGAACCTATTCCCGTTTCCAGTGAGCAAGGGTTGAATTTAGGCGATCTTTTGGACGAGATCGTTGCCAAATTCAAAGTGAAGGTGGACGAGGACAGCGTTGAAGAGGGCTTGAAAATAGCCGTGGTCGGAAAACCCAACGCAGGGAAAAGTTCTCTTGTCAACAGGATACTCGGTTTTGACAGAGTAATAGTCAGCGATATTGCCGGGACTACGAGGGACGCTATAGATACTCCGTTCACGAAAGACGGAAAAAGTTACCGCATCATAGATACCGCAGGGATAAGAAGAAAAAATAAAGTAAACGAAGACGTTGAGTATTACAGCGTTATAAGAAGTATTGACGCAATGAGAAGGGCGGACGTGGTGGCAGTAGTCATAGACGCAAGCGAACCTTTAAGCGAACAGGATATAAAAATTTGCGGTTTGGTACACGAAAGTCAAAAACCGAGCGTGATAATAATGAATAAATGGGACGCCGTGGAAAAGGATACTTTTACGGTAAACCGATTCAACGCCAAGCTGAGTGAAGAACTGAAGTTCATGAGTTATTTCAAACCGCTTTATATCAGCGCATTGACGGGGAAGAGAGTAAATCTCGTACTGGACGCATTGAACGAAGTTTACGAACACGCTTCATACCGAGTGCCTACGGGGTTGCTGAACGACGTATTGAGCGACGCGATGAGCGTCAACGAGCCGCCAAATTATAACGGAAAGAAATTGAGGGTGTATTATGCTACCCAAGCGTCAGCAAATCCGCCCACCTTCATACTTTTCGTAAACGACGAAAAAATAATGCACTTTTCCTATAAACGATACCTGGAAAATTGTTTAAGAAAGGCCTTTGATTTTTCGGGCACTCCGATAAGGATAAGAATAAGAAACAAAGAAAAAGAAGACTGACAATCAGCCGCACATAAAATAAACAGCGAGGTAAAAATGAGAAAGAACGAAGTTATAGCCGAAGAAGCCTACGAAGAACAACTTGCCCGTTACGAAAAATACAAAGCCATGGGTCTGAAACTCGATATGAGCAGAGGAAAACCCAGCAAGGCGCAATTAGACCTGAGCAACGGTTTATTTGATATTTTGACATCAAAATCCGATTTTAACGGTAGCCAAGACTACAGAAACTACGGAATTATCGACGGTATTCCCGAAGCGAAGAAACTGTTTGCAGAACTCGGTGGCGTTCAAGAAAGCGAAATTATGGTGTTGGGAAACGCCAGTTTAAGTATTATGTACGACACCGTACAAAGAGCGATGCAGTTCGGCGTGTGCGGAAACAAACCGTTCAACGAACAGGGTAAGATCAAATGGCTCTGCCCCGTACCCGGTTACGACAGACATTTTGCCATAACCGAACTTTTCGGGATAGAAATGATAAACGTGCCCATGACCGAAAGCGGACCGGATATGGATATGATAGAAAATCTGGTATCTTCCGACGAACGGATAAAAGGTATCTGGTGCGTCCCCAAATACAGCAATCCTCAAGGGATAGTTTATTCCGACGAGACGGTAAGGCGTTTTGCCGCATTGAAGCCCAAAGCTCCCGACTTCCGTATATATTGGGACAATGCATACATGGTGCACTACGTTACCGAAGACGTTAAACTTCTCAACCTTCTGAATACTGCGAAGGAATACGGCAACGAAGATCTGGTTTATAGGTTCGGCTCTACCTCCAAAATTACTTTTGCAGGAGGCGGTGTGGG
>CASDZI010000057.1 GCA_949285605.1 uncultured Christensenella sp. | reverse complement strand
ATACTTAAAGCCGCTCCGCCTCGGGTATCTCCGTCGAGCTTGGTCAGTATCACGCCGGTAAGTTCCAGTTGACGGTTGAATTCCGACGCCACGTTCACGCTTTCCTGTCCGAGCATGGCGTCCACTACCAAAAGTATTTCGGTAGGTTTGATCTTTGCTTTGATATCCGAAAGCTCTTTCATAAGATTTTCGTCTATCTGTAAACGTCCGGCAGTATCGAGTATCACGGTGTCGTACCCGTTCTTCAAGGCGTAGTCCACCGCTTCCGAAGCTATCTTGACCGGAGATATCTGTCCCATTTCAAAAACCGGTACTTCGGCTTTCTGTCCCACTACCTGCAACTGCTTTATGGCTGCCGGACGGTAAATATCGCCTGCCGCAAGAATGGGTTTTTTTCCTTGTTTCTTAAGATATACCGCAAGTTTGCCGCACATGGTGGTTTTGCCCGCCCCTTGAAGTCCGCACATCATAATGACCGTAGGAGGCTTATCCGCCACCTCCAGCTTGGAATGCGTGGAACCCATAAGACGGATGAGTTCTTCGTTGACTATTTTGACCACCTGTTGAGAAGCGTCCAGTCCCTTCAGAATATCGTCTCCGCAGGCCTTTTCGCTGACAGCGTTTATAAACGCCTTGACTACCCCGAAATTCACGTCGGCTTCCAGCAACGCTATCCTTATTTCTCTCATAGCGTTTTTGATTTCCAGTTCCGTCAATGCGCCCTTGTTCTTAAGTTTGGAAAAAGCGTGGTTTATCTTTTCGCTCAGCGTTCCGAACAATGCCATACTTTTCAAATCTCCTTAATCTCTTCCAACAACGCTTCGAGGTCCTTTTTGAGCATTTTCCCCGGCGTTTCGTCCGCAGTTTCTATAATTCTTTCCAAAGAATCGGCTATCCGCTGTACTTTTCCGATAAGTCCGAGTTTTGCCTCCCACGAAGCCAGTTTTGCGGTGGAACGGGCAAGTATGTCCCTGACCGCCTGTCGGGTAACGTCTTTTATTTCGCTTATCTCGGCAAGGCTCATATCGCAGTCGTAATATAACCGCATCAGCTCCCTCTGATGTTCGTTAAGCATACTCCCGTAATATGCGTTGAGCAAACCCCCGTATACCTTGTCGGTCATCGTTTCCCCTGTAAAGTATTTTTCTTTTACAGGCATATTATTACATTCCCGTTACGTTCTGTCAAGCGTTTTCCGTGCTTTCAAACCGAATAAAAACTTTCGTCAATAAAATTATATAAATTTGTTGACAAGTTTTGTGGCGGAGTATATAATATAATGGAAAAGAAAAAATCAAAACGGGAGGAAAAAAATGCAGAAAAGTTTATATAGCCTGATACTTATGGACGACGTGGTGAGAGAAATAGATTCGCTCGCTCGTATGCAGAACACGAATCGGAGCAATCTCATCAATCAGATCCTTGCCGATTACGTTTCCCTTACCACTCCCGAAAAACGTATCAACAACATATTCAACTGTATCAACGGTTTACTTGAAAACAATATTTTCAATTCTTATATCGAGCCGCACGAAAGGACGATGAGCCTGAAAAGTTCTTTGAATTACAGATACAGACCCACTATAAAGTACGAAGTGGAACTGTACCGCAGTTCCTCCGAAACCATCGGCGAGCTGAAAATCATTTTCCGCACGCAATCGGCGGAACTATTGATTAAGCTGTCGGATTTCTTCGATTTATGGACGAGAATGGAACACATTTACCTGAAAGACTATTTCGGTACGGACGGTATCAGATATTCCTTCGATAACGGAAAAATCACCAGAAGTTTGCATCTGCCGCACGGGAAAGAGTATTCCAACGACGAAATAGCGAAAGCAATAAGCGATTATATCCGAATGTTCGACGATATAATAAAAAGTTATCTCACGGGCGAATATACTTCGGTTACGCAAATGGAGAACCGTTATCTGTCCTATCTCAACAATTCGATAATTCTCTAAAAGGAGGTAAAGATTATGAACATGCAAAAACTTACCCAGAAAAGTCTGGAAGCGTTGCAGAACGCACAAAATATAGCTTTGGAAAATCAGAACTCGGAGATCACGCCGGAACATATAGCATACAGTCTGGTGGACGACGATACCGGGCTTATCCGTTCTATACTTAAAAAATGCGGAGCAAATCCCGATAAAATCGCCTCCGATTTGGAAAAACAGATATACCGCATGCCTAAAGTGGGCGGCCCGGGAAGTACGGACAGAATATATGTATCCCCTCTTGCCGAAAGAGCGTTGAACGCTGCGGAAAAAAGCGCCAAGGACAATAAAGACGAATACGTCAGCGTAGAGCACATAATGCTCGCCATTTACGACAAGTGTCCCGACGTAGCCAAGATCTTTGCGGAAAACGGAGCCGACAAAAACAAGTTCGCCGAGGAGCTCAAAAAAACCACCCACGGCAACAAAGTTACCAGCGACAATCCCGAAGCAACTTACGACGCTTTGTCGAAATACGGCAGCGACCTTACTCAAAGAGCGAGAAACCAGAAACTCGATCCCGTTATCGGGCGTGACGGAGAAATAAGAACCGTCATCCGTATCCTTTCCCGTAAGACCAAAAACAACCCCGTGCTTATCGGGGAACCGGGCGTCGGCAAAACCGCTATTGCGGAAGGACTGGCTATCCGTATAGTCAGAGGAGACGTTCCCGAAGGACTCAAGGAAAAAACCATATTTTCCCTCGATATGGGTGCGTTGATCGCAGGGGCGAAATTCAGAGGAGAATTCGAAGAAAGACTGAAAGCCGTCCTGAACGAAGTAAAACAAAGCGAAGGAAAGATCATACTTTTCATCGACGAACTTCACACCATAGTCGGCGCAGGTAAAACCGACAGCGCCATGGACGCAGGCAACCTTCTCAAACCTATGCTCGCTAGGGGCGAACTCCATTGTATCGGAGCCACCACCCTGGACGAATACAGAAAATATATCGAAAAAGACGCAGCTTTGGAAAGACGTTTCCAACCCGTAATGGTCAACGAACCTACCGTCGAGGACACCATAAGCATATTGAGAGGTCTTAAGGAAAGATACGAGCTTTTTCACGGGGTGCAAATTCAGGACGCCGCTCTGGTGGCAGCCGCTACCCTCTCCAACCGATATATCACAGACAGATTCCTTCCCGATAAAGCGATAGACCTCGTGGACGAAGCGTGCGCTTTGATAAGGACGGAAATCGACTCGATGCCCACCGAAATGGACGAGACCAGTCGAAAGATAATGCAGTTGGAAATCGAAGAAATGGCGTTAAAGAAAGAAAAAGACGCCCTCAGCGCCGACCGCCTTGCAACCATACAGAAGGAATTGACCGAGCTCAGGGAAAAATTCAATTCCATGAAAGCCCGTTGGGAGATAGAAAAGCAAGGTATCGACACCGTGCAGAGCATCAAACAGGAAATAGACAAGATAAATTCCGAAATAGAAATAGCTCAAAGGAACTTCGACTACGAAAAAGTGGCTAAACTCAGCAAGATCGTCTCCCGTTGGACGGGTATACCGGTAAGTAAACTCGTGGAAGGAGAAAGAGAAAAAGTCCTCAATCTGGAAAACATTCTCCACAAGAGAGTCATCGGGCAAAACGAAGCGGTAACTTTGATAAGCCAGGCAATACTCCGCAGCCGAGCCGGTATCGCCGACCCCAACCGACCGATAGGATCTTTTATGTTCCTCGGGCCTACGGGCGTGGGTAAGACCGAACTTGCCAAAGCGCTTGCAGAATGTCTGTTCGACGACGAACACAACATTATCCGTATCGATATGAGCGAATATATGGAAAAATTCAGCGTGTCCCGATTGATAGGAGCTCCTCCGGGATATGTCGGTTACGATGAGGGCGGACAGCTTACCGAAGCGGTACGCAGACGTCCCTACTCGGTAGTTCTGTTCGACGAAATAGAAAAAGCTCACCCCGACGTTTTCAATATCCTGCTGCAGGTACTGGACGACGGCAGAATAACCGATTCCCAAGGCAGAACGGTGGACTTCAAGAACACCATCATCATAATGACCAGCAACCTCGGATCGGCATATCTTCTCGAAGGTATCGACGAAAAAGGAGAGATCAGGGAGGACGCAAGGCAAGAAGTGGAAAATCTGCTCAAACAGAGCTTCCGACCCGAATTCCTTAACCGTCTGGACGAAATAGTGTTCTTCAAACCCCTGACCAGGGACGACATAAAGAAAATAATAGATATACTGACGGCGGGACTGGAAAAACGTCTTGCGGACAAACAACTGAAACTGGAAATCACCGACGTCGCAAAAAGCGCCGTGGCGGTCAACAGCTACGACTCACAGTACGGAGCAAGACCTCTTAAAAGGTATCTGCAAGCCCACATCGAAACCGCTATAGCGCAGAAGATCCTTTCCGACGAGTTGAATCCCGGCGATACGCTTAAAGTGGATTATAAGGAAGGAGAATTCGTAGTGACAAAGGAATAAATTCAAAGAAGTTCCAGAATAATGACGTTCTGGACCAATAAATACTCCGGGCGGATGCTGACCCTGTCGGAATCGACGGTAAGGTATCCGCTCAGTTTTTTCAAAACGGGATCGAATCTGGCGAAAAAATCTTCGGAAAATCTACGATTGTACTCGGCTACGTCTATACCGTCCCTCGTCCGCAAAGCAAGCATTATAAACTCGGACTTCTCCTCCTCCAAAGAATAATACCTTTCGCAAATCTGTCCGGCTAAGCCGGAATGTTCTCCGGCTAAATACTTTTTTACGTCGGCGGGATTGAAATAACGCTCCCCGTTGACATAAGAGTGCGCACCCGGTCCGAACCCGAGATAATCTTTCATTTTCCAGTAAAGAGAATTATGAACAGCCTCTTGACCTAATCTTGAAAAATTGCTTACTTCGTATCGATAGAAACCGTTCTGGAGGCATTTCTCGTAAAGGGTACGATATTGCTCAATAACCTCAATTTCTGTAGCTACGGATACCTTTTTCTGCGAAACAGATTTAGCCAACGGAGTTCCTTCTTCCAAACTCAGCATATAAGCCGAAAGATGGGTGCAAAACGGCAGTATCTTGTCCAGATCCGCCGAAACGTCTTGGCGACGATCCACTCCGACGATAATGTCCGCCGAGACGTTCCCGAATATTTCCATTCCCGTCGCCAAAGTTTTCAACGCATCTTCGGAATTGTGAAGTCTGCCGAGTTTTTTCAGGATTCTGTCGTCGGTGCTTTGCACTCCCACGCTCAGGCGGTCTATCCCCGCCTTTTTGTATTCGGACAGTTCGTTTGCCGAATTCGGATTGACTTCCAAAGTGACTTCCTTGAAATCGGTGCAGTAATATTTTCTTACGGCGTTGATTATTTTTTCCGTTGTTGCCGCTCCGAGTAAAGAGGGCGTCCCTCCGCCGAAATAAAGGGAGATGATCCGCTTATCGAGATTGTCGCTTGCGTTAAGACGTATTTCTTTGAGTAATTCCTCTACATAAGCGTTTATGAGGGTTTCGTCCTTCTTTACCGAATAAAAATCACAGTAGCGGCATTTTTTTTCGCAAAACGGAACATGTATATATATACCTGCGTCTTTCATTTGTTATCGAATTTCAATATCGTCATAAACGCTTCGCTCGGGATCTGCACCGAACCTACTTGACGCATACGTTTTTTTCCTTCTTTTTGTTTCTCAAGCAACTTTTTCTTTCGGGTAATATCTCCTCCGTAGCATTTGGCAAGCACGTCTTTTCTGAGCGCTTTTACCGTTTCCCTGGCGATGACCTTATTCCCTATAGCCGCCTGAACGGGTATTTCGAAAAGCTGACGGGGAATTACTTCTTTCAATTTCTCGGCTATCGTCCTACCCCTGGCGTAGGCTTTGTCTCTGTGAACTATCAGGCTCAAGGCGTCGCAGACCTCGCCGTTGAGGAGAATATCGAGTTTGATGAGATCGTCGGCGTTATACCCGTCGAATTCGTATTCCAGGCTCGCATATCCTCTCGTTCTGCTCTTGAGGCTGTCGAAAAAGTCGTAAACTATTTCGCTAAGAGGTATTCTGTATTCTATCCTGACCCTGGAAGAGTCTATATAGCTTAAATCTATGAAAACGCCTCTCTTCTCCTGACATAACTCCATTATGGGTCCGACGTATTCCGGCGGTGTAAAAATAAAGGCTTTAACTATGGGTTCTTCTATCTTTTCTATTTCCGAAACGGGCGGAAGATGAGAAGGATTGTCTACGGTGAGCACCTCTCCGTCGGTTTTTGTAACGAGATACGACACGCTCGGCGCCGTGGTTATCAAATCGAGATCGAATTCTCTTTCCAGTCGCTCTTCTATAATTTCCATATGGAGAAGTCCCAGGAATCCGCAACGGAATCCGAACCCTAAAGCGGTGGAAGTTTCGGCTTCGAAAATCAAGGACGCGTCGTTAAGATTGAGTTTTTCCAAAGCGTCTCTTAAATCGTTGTATTTGCTTCCGTCCGCAGGATATATTCCGGCAAAAACCATAGGATTGACTTTTTTATAGCCTTTGAGAGGTTCCTTTGCAGGGTGAGCGGCGTTCGTCACGGTATCGCCTACCGACGTATCCTTGACGTTCTTTATACTGGCTGCAAGATACCCTACGTCGCCTGCTTTCAAGGTCTTTACCGGTTCCATTTCCGGAGAAAATACTCCCACTTCGGTAACCTCGAACTCTTTGCCGTTGCTCATAAACCTTATTCTGTCGCCTGCGGAAAGAGAACCTTCCTTTATACGGATATTACAGATCGCTCCTTTGTAATTATCGTACATACTGTCGAAGATCAACGCTTTAAGCGGAGCGTTTTCGTCGCCGTCAGGCGCAGGTAAGCGTTCTATCACCGCTTCTATTACCTTATCGATATTCAATCCTTCCTTGGCGCTTACGAGAGGAGCCTCGGATGAGTCCAGCCCTATCACGTCCTCTATTTCCTTTTTTACTTCGTCGGGACGGGCTGAAGGCAGGTCTATTTTGTTGATTACCGGTATTATTTCCAGGTCGTTGTCGAGAGCGAGATATACGTTGGTCAATGTTTGCGCTTCTATTCCCTGCGAAGCGTCCACTATAAGTATCGCCCCCTCGCACGCAGCCAAAGAGCGACTGACCTCATAAGTAAAATCGACGTGCCCGGGCGTATCGATAAGATTGAGAGTATATTCTTCTCCCTTGTAGCGATAAAACATTCTCACGGGAGTGAGTTTAATGGTTATACCTCTTTCCCGCTCTATGTCCATGGAATCCAGCATCTGATCTTTCAATTCTCTTTTGCTGACTTGTCCGGTCAATTCGATGATCCTGTCGGCAAGCGTGCTTTTCCCGTGGTCTATATGCGCCACTATACAGAAATTTCTGATATGCTTCTGTCTGTCGTTCATATTGCTCCGATATTTTGTCTGATTATCTTCAATTATATAAAATAAAGTAAAAATAATCAAATATTTTTTACCAAGGGTATTCCCTTTATAAGAAAATTATAATATAATATATATGTTATTTAATTTAGGGAGCTTAAAATGGATATTCAAAAAATTGCCAAAAATTTTGCCTCGAGAGGTTTTTTATTCAATTATTTCGAAACGGTAGAAGAAGCTAACGAATACATCGCGTCCCTTATTCCCGAAAACGCCACCGTGGGTTTCGGCGGAAGCGTTACGGTAAAGGAAATGGGTCTGACCGACGCGCTTAAAGGCCGGACTTTACTCCACAGGGATCTTGTGAAAGACGTAGATCCCGCCGTTTTAATGGATAAAATGCATTATGCCGACTGGTACGTTTCAAGCGCCAACGCCCTTTGCGCAACCGGCGATATCGTCAACATCGACGGCAGAGGCAACCGTGTGGGAGAAATTATCAACGGACCGAAAAACATTCTCATAGTTTGCGGTACCAACAAAATCACCGAAGACATTGCTTCCGGTATAGAACGCGTCCGCAACGTCGCTTCTCCCCCCAACTGCGTCCGTCTCAATAAAAAAACGCCTTGTGCGGTCACCGGTAAATGCAGTCACTGCAACAGCCCCGATACCATTTGCCGTGCAACCGTCATCCTGCACCACCCGACTACGGGAAAACAGGTCCATATCGTACTCGTAAATCAAAAATTAGGATATTAATATACTCAGGAGGTAAGTAAAAATGTGGTTATACGACAGACCTATAGCTCACAGAGGTCTTCACGACAACGCCGATACGGAAAACTCAATGGGCGCTTTCCGTAAAGCCATTGAAAAAGGATATAATATTGAAACCGACGTACATATCCTTAAAAGCGGTGAAGTCGTAATTTTTCACGATTTCACGTTGAAAAGAGTTTGCGGTAAAAACGTAAAAATAACCGACCTTACCCTTGACGATATCAAAGGCAACGATTATCTCCTTCCAAACGGAGAACATATACCGCTTTTATCCGAACTTCTGGAAATTGCCGAAGGTAAAACCGGCATCCTTTTGGAAATTAAAATCAACGGGTTCAATTACAATGTGGAAAAAGCGGTACTGGAACTCATTAAGGGAAAGGAAAATTTCATTGCCGTGCAAGCGTTCAACCCCTGGACTATCGCCTGGTTTCGTCAACACGCCCCGGAATTCACTTTGGGGATATTGAGCGACGGAATAATTTTACCCGTCGATAAATTGATGATGAAAAAGATGCGTCCCGATTTTATCGCCTACAATATTAAATCCATCGGCAAATGCACCATTAAATATATCAAAAAGAAAAATCTCAAAACCTTGGTATGGACGGTGCGTAAAGAGGAACTGTTCGATAAAGCCGTCTCCATAAACGTAGATAACATCATCTTCGAACATCTCGA
>CASDZI010000056.1 GCA_949285605.1 uncultured Christensenella sp. | reverse complement strand
GACGCTTTTTTTAGGATTTTCAGTTGTGGGAAAACGCATTGTGTGGTATAATATACAAATATAATTATTTTTAAGGAGATTATAAATGGGACTTATAGGCTTTCTGTTCCGCAGAGAAAGGCAGAAAACTTTATCTAAACTTTATAAAACGGTGGACGTCATCAATTCCTTGGAGGCAAAATATCATGCGCTTAGCGATGAAGAACTGATTGCGCAGACCGACATTTTGAGAAACAGGTATAAGGACGGAGAAAAACTCGACGACTTGTTGTGCGACGCTTTCGCGGTAGTCAGAGAGGCTTCGTTACGAGTTCTCAACATGCGGCATTTCGACGTACAGCTGGTGGGCGGTATCGTTTTACATCAGGGGCGTATCGCAGAAATGAAAACAGGTGAAGGTAAAACCCTCGTGGCTACTTTACCCGCTTATCTGAACGCTTTGACGGGCAAGGGCGTGCACATCGTCACCGTCAACGACTACCTCGCCAAGCGAGACGCCGAGTGGATGGGAAAGGTTTTCCGTTTTCTCAATATGACGGTAGGTTGTATCTTGCCGAATATGAGTTTCGAGGAAAAGAAAGCCGCTTACGGCTGCGACGTAACCTATTGCACCAATAACGAACTCGGATTCGATTACCTGAGGGACAATATGGCGGTCTCTTTGTCGGGAATAATGCAAAGAGGCTATAATTTCGCCATAGTGGACGAAGTGGACAGTATTCTTAT
Source organism: uncultured Christensenella sp. (assembly GCA_949285605.1). Classification (GTDB taxonomy): domain Bacteria; phylum Bacillota; class Clostridia; order Christensenellales; family DTU072; genus CAG-1782. The sequence continues at coordinate 4,853 of CASDZI010000056.1, read as the reverse complement.
CGACGAAGCGAGGACGCCTCTTATCATATCCGCTCCCGCCAGCCGTTCGGGGGAGGTTTACGCCACGGTTCAGAGGTTTATAAAAACTCTCCGCCCCGACGACTATACTACCGACGAAAAGGAAAGACATATCTATCTTTCGGAAAAAGGCGTGGAGAAAGCCGAACGCTTCTTCCGTCTCAACAATTTGGGCGACGCCGAAAACGCAGACCTTTCGCAGAAGATAAACAACGGGTTGAGAGCCAATTTCTTAATGGCGAGAGACCAGGATTATATCGTGGAAAACGGCGAAGTGGTAATAGTGGACGAATTTACGGGAAGAAAAATGGCGGGCAGGAGATATTCCGAAGGACTTCATCAGGCGATAGAAGCCAAGGAAAACGTCCGTATCAAACGTGAAAACCGCACCATAGCCACAATTACTTTTCAAAACCTCTTCCGTCTGTATTCCAAACTCAGCGGAATGACGGGTACGGCTTTGACCGAAGAAGCGGAATTCAAGGGTATCTACAACCTCGACGTGGTGGAAATTCCCACCAACAAGGAAATGATCAGAGTGGACGAACCCGACAAGATTTTCGCCACCAAAGAAGGGAAATACAAAGCGGTTATAGAAGAAATCGAACAGATTTACAAAACGGGACAGCCGGTGCTGGTAGGTACGGTAAACGTGGACGTCAGCGAACTTTTGAGCAGACGCCTTGTCTTAAAACATATACCTCACAGGGTATTGAACGCCAAGTCCAACGCAGAGGAAGCGGGTATTATCGCCCAGGCGGGCAAAGTCGGAGCCGTCACCATCGCCACCAACATGGCAGGCCGCGGAACGGATATTCTGCTCGGAGGAAACCCCGAGTATTTAGCCAAAGACAAAATGGCTAAGGAAGGGTATTCCGAGGAAAAGATAAGCGTGGCGAGCGCTTTCAACACTTTGACCGATCCCGAAGAAATTTCCGCAAGGCAGCATTTTAACGCCCTTGTTGCGGAATTTAAAAAGGAGACCGACAAGGAAAAAGAGGAAGTCAAGGCGTTAGGGGGATTGCGGGTCATCGGCACCGAAAGACACGAGTCCAGACGTATAGACAACCAGCTCCGAGGCCGTAGCGGTCGTCAGGGCGACCAGGGGAGCAGTATTTTTTATCTTTCCTTCGAGGACGATCTGTTAAGGCGTTTCGGGGGAGAAAGATTGCAGAGCATACTCCTTACTTTCTCGCGCGGAGACGAGGACGCAATGTTGCAGGTTCCTATACTCTCCAAGCAAATTGAAAACGCTCAGAAGCGTTGCGAGGACGCCAACTACGAAAGCCGTAAATACGTTTTGAATTACGACGACGTGATGAATAAGCAAAGACAGCTTATCTATACGCAGAGAAACGAGGTTCTGAAAGGCGCAGACGTGCACGAACAGGTCAAAAAATATATCGAACCTCTGATTTCCGACATAGTGGCGCAATTCGTGGACTTTTCCACGGGCGACGAAACCACCGTCGATTACGAAGCGTTCAACAGGGCTTTGGAGCAGAGAGTGCTGGAACCGGGGACGGCTTTCGTGGACGAGAAACTCGTCGGGCACAGGAGTTATCAACGCATAGTGGAGGAAATTTACGACGAAGCGGTGAAGCAGTACGAGGAGAAAGCCGCCTACGCCGAAGAAAACGGCATCAATTTCCGAGAGACCGAAAGAACGGTGCTTCTCAATCAGGTGGACAAGCAATGGATGGACCATATCGACAATATGGACGTGTTGCGTAAAGGCATAGGGCTCAGAGGACTCGGACAGAAAGATCCCGTTATGGAATACAGAAGGGCAGGGGCGGATATGTTCGACGCCATGATAGAGAGCATACAGACCAACGTGGCGTTGAAACTCTGTAAGATAGACGTGGGCAAAGCGGTGGAAAGACGGAACGAATATATCGCTAACGTCACCCAGAAGAAAAATCAGCGTATGGGGATATTCAGTAATTCTCCCTGTCCCTGCGGTTCGGGCAAAAAATACAAGGATTGTTGCGGCAAGAAGGAAAACAAACAATGATAGATTTTTATACGCAAAGGCAACAGCTGGAAAAGTTCGCAAAGGAAGTGGCGGACGTAGCGGAAGCGTTGGACGTCAAAGCCCTTAAGGAAGAGGTCGAACGCCTTACCGAAATCCAGCACGGGGAAAATTTCTGGCAGGATATAGAAAACGCTCAGAACGTCAACCGCCGTCTGAACGAGTGCAATAAAAAGATAAAAAAAGTGGAAGAGCTGACTTCCGGGATAAACGACGCCTTAGCTTTACTCGATCTCATCGAAGAAATGAACGAAGAAAGCGAAGCGGAAAATGCCTGCAAAGAGGTATCCGAAATAGCCGATAAGGTAGCCCAATTACAGATTGAAGCGTTATTGAACGGGAAATACGACGGGAACAACGCCATACTTACGTTGCATGCGGGAGCCGGCGGAACGGAAGCGCAGGACTGGGCGGAAATGCTTTACCGTATGTATGTAAGGTATGCAGAAAGAAGCGGTTACGGAGTGAAGGTTCTGGACAGACTGGACGGAGAAGAAGCAGGGATAAAGAGCGTAACCTTCCTGGTTTCGGGGGAGAACGCCTACGGGTATCTGAAAGCGGAAATGGGCGTACACAGGTTGGTGAGGATAAGTCCTTTCGACGCAAACAAGAGGCGGCATACCTCTTTTGCGAGTCTGGAAGTTATGCCCGAGATCACCGAAACCGACGCTATTAAGATAAATCCCGACGAACTAAGGATAGACACCTACAGAAGCGGCGGAGCGGGAGGTCAGCACATCAACAAGACCGACAGTGCGGTCCGTATCACGCATATTCCCACGGGGATAGTGGTGCAGTGCCAGAACGAAAGAAGTCAGATACAGAACCGTGAAACGGCTATGAAAATGCTGATGGGAAAACTCACCGAAGTCAAAGAGCGGGAGAGAATGGAAGAAGCGCAGTCGATAAAGGGAGAACTTAAAAAGATAGAGTGGGGCAGTCAGATAAGAAGTTACGTTTTCTGTCCGTACACTCTGGTCAAAGACCACCGCACCAATTACGAAAACACCAACGTGGCGGCGGTAATGGACGGCGATATAGGGGAGTTTATAATAGAATACCTGAAGAGGTCGTAATGAACTATTACGAAAGAAGTTTGAAAAAGTGGGAAGGACTGAAGGGCAGAGAGGATTTTTACCTGCTGGCGATAGAGTCGAGCTGCGACGAAACGGCGGTAGCCGTCCTGAAAGGACGTGAAGTCGTTTCGAGCGTAATTTCCTCCCAGATAGAGATACACAAGCGTTTCGGCGGAGTGGTGCCCGAAATAGCTTCCCGTAATCATATCCTCGCAATAGACAATTTAGTGGGCGAGGCTTTGAAAGAAGCCGACATTACCAAAAATGAAATAGAAGCGGTGGCGGTCACTTACGGGGCGGGACTTTTGGGCGCTTTACTGGTGGGCGTTGCTTATGCGAAGGCGCTTTCTTATGCCTTAGACGTACCGCTTATGGCTATAGACCACATAAAAGGACACGTTTTCGCCAATTTCATAGAATACCCGGATATGCGTTTTCCGTTCTTTTGTCTGCTTGCAAGCGGCGGACATACCGAGCTTTTGGAAGTAAACGGATATACCGATATGAAAGTAGTCGGCGCGACTACCGACGACGCCGCGGGAGAAGCGTTCGACAAAGTGGCGAGGGTTTTGGGACTGCCTTATCCCGGCGGACCGCAGATAGAGGCGCACGCCAAAGAGGGAAAAAACGTGATCCCTATGCCCCGTCCGTTCAAGGGAGAAAAGCATTTCAATTTTTCCTATTCGGGGATAAAGACCGCAGTGATAAATTACGTCCACAACGCCGAAAGCAGAGGGGAAAAGGTAAACACTCACGACGTGGCGTGTTCTTTTCAGGAAGCGGCGACCGATATGCTGGTGGACAACGCCGTACGAGCGGCGAGGGAAAAAGGCTACAAGACCGTCGCCCTTGCAGGAGGGGTGGGAGCCAATGCGGCATTAAGAGAAAAACTCACCCGGCGGGCAAAAAAATACGGCATAGACGTGTATTTACCCTCCAAAAAACTCTGCACCGACAATGCGTCCATGATAGGAATGGCGGCGTACTACGCAATAAAGGAAGGAGTGAAGCCTGCCGACCTCGATTTAGACGCCGACCCTAACCTTTAATTGCGAAAACCTTTTGCAAAATCGGGCGTAAGATAGTATAATAAGACAACAAGCACTCGTAGCTCAGTTGGATAGAGCACCAGCCTCCGACGCTGGGTGTCGATGGTTCAAGTCCATTCGGGTGCGCCAAAAAGAAACCATCCCTTTACGGGGTGGTTTCTTTTTGCCCCCGTGGAGAGAACCATACAGGTTCGCAAATTTACGCTTTTAGCGTAAATCTGACGAGGTGAGACGATACAAGAACAAAGGAAAAGACAAAGAAGCAGCGACACAATCGTTAAAGGAAGGCGGTGTATCCGAGTGGTCCATTCGGGTGCGCCAAACCGAGGATAAGGGCGCATATAGCGCCCTTTCTTCGTGATGCGGACTTCGGTCATTTACGACTTAGTAAACTCCCTTGTCCTTACACTTGAAAGTCCGCTCTCTACCCCCTTCTTCTCGGTTTGGAATATATTTTGCCCCCTTTGTGTGATCCATGGGGTTTGAAAATTTTCGCTTCAGCGTAAATCTGACGAGGTGAGAAGATACAGGATAAAGGAAAAGACAAAGAAGCACCGACACAATCGTTAAAGGAAAGCGGTGTATCCGAGTGGTCCATTCGGGTGCGCCAAACCGAGGATAAGGGCGCATATAGCGCCCTTTCTTCGTGATGCGGACTTCGGGCAAATACTTCCT
>CASDZI010000055.1 GCA_949285605.1 uncultured Christensenella sp. | reverse complement strand
TCGTATTTTTTCTCCATTTCTTTACGGCTGAAACCGAGAATGGCTCCGTTCAGGAAGACGTTTTCCTTTCCGGTTGCGTTGTAGTCGAAGCCTGCGCCGAGTTTTAACAGGGGAGCTATGGTGCCGTAGGTGACGATTTGACCTTTGGTAGGTTCGAAAATCCCCGATATAAGTTTAAGGAGGGTGCTTTTTCCTGCGCCGTTTCTGCCGATCAGAGCTACGCTTTCGCCCCGTTTTACCTGGAAACTGACGTCGGTCAACGCCCAGAAGTCCTTATATTTCAATTTACCTTTGAGAAGTTTGACGAAATACTCTTTCAGACTGTCTATCTTCTCTGCGGGCAGATTGAACCTCATCGAAACGTTTCTGACGTCGATAAGCACGTCGTCGGGTAAAATTATTTTTTCTTTCATTTTTTTACAACCTTATCATCATTTTGTTTTTTCCGAAATGGAATATCAATCCGCCTATCAGGAAAAACCCTATACCCCAGCCGTAAATTATGGCGTGGGAAGCAAAAGACGGCACGATCCCGTAAATGGTTATGTCTCTGAAATAGGTGACGAAATGATACATCGGATTGATTTGCATAATCGTCATCATGGTTTCGGAAAGGTGCAGTGCCTCCAGACTATAGAAAAGCGGAGTTGCGTACATCCACAGAGTAAGGATAACCGTATATATATGTTTGATATCCCGAAAATAAACGTACATAATGCAGAGCAATAACGATATCCCGCCCGAAAAAAGCATAAGAGCGGGTAAAAACGGGAAAACGGTCATAAACATCGTCCAGTGAAAAGTAACGCCGTTGGGTATTCTGATAAGCATAACCAGAATAAGGGCTACGAGAGAGAAAAAGAAATTTACCGTAGCGCCGAAAACGTTGCTCATAGGAAAAACGTATTGACGGATGCGGGTTTTGGTAAGCAAATCGCTGTTATTGACGATACAGGGCAGGGCGTTGGTGGTGGCCATACGCATAAGGTTAAAAACGGTATTTCCCGACAAAAGGTAAACGGGATAATCGGCTCCCTGCAGACTTCTTCCGAACAAATTACTGAAAACCAGCGCCATTACTATCATATTGAGTAAGGGGTTCAGCACCGTCCATACCACTCCGAGAAAAGAATTGCGGTATTGATTTTTTACGTTTCTTTTAACTATCGAGCCGAGTACGTTGAGCGATTTCCGAAATTCCACCGCTCCGGCGTTGCTTGTTAATTTCATTGCTGGTTTCCTTAAATATGAGTTTGTCTTCCGGTAACGAATTATTTACTAACCCATTATACATTATTCCTTTCGGATAAGTCAACCTAATCCGCCCTTACAAGGACGTGGGAGAAAATCTCAAGGGATAATTTATGCTTTATTGTCCTTTTTGCGGTAAATTTAGCGGAATTGCATATTGCAATAGGGATATTATTATGTTATAATATATTCGTTTATCGGGGACTTGCCCGAAATTCAGGAAGGAGAAATGGATATTTTGGAAGAAAAAGATTTAGTACAAGAGACTGTTTCCGAAACTGCCGAAGTCGTCGCTTCCGAAGAAGTTACCGCCCCTGTTGCGGCGGTCGAAACTAAAGAAGACGATTTCAAATTGCAGGAAGTTCCGGAAAACGAAAGGATCCCGTTGAAAGAAAAGATCTTTTACGGAATGGGCGCCATGATGGACGGCGGCGGCGTGGCTCTGATGAGTTGCGTAATGCTCAAATATATGACCGACAGCCTCGGTATTTATGCGGCAAGCGCTTCCACCGTTATGATGGTTTCCAAAATCTGGGACGCGATAACCGACCCTGTAATGGGGCATATCAGCGATAATACCAGAAGTAAATACGGCCGTCGTAAACCCTATATGGTAGTGGGCGGAATTATGCTCGTCATCGCTTTGTTGTTACTGTTTGCTCCCATCAAGGAGTGGGGTATCAGCGGTCAGGCGGGACTGGTGGCTTACGTGCTGTTTTTCTATATAGTATGGAATACCTGCAGCACCATAACGCAAGTTCCTTACACGTCGATGGCAAGCGATATTTCACCGTCGTTTCGTGAACGAAATAACGCAAATACCGTCAAACTCGTATTCAGTTCGGTTTCGGCAGGTCTTGCTTACATAATCCCGTTGTTACTGCTCGAAGCTTATCAGGAGGAAGGTACCATAGACGCGTACGTATTCTGGATAGTTATGGTAGTGGTGTTCGGTACGATGTTCGGCGGCGGTCTGATAATGACCGGTCTCTTTACCAAAGAACGTATCAAACCCCCGGCGGACGCTCCTAAGGAAAAATTCGATATAAAAGAATTCCTTAAAGGATACATCAAACCTTACAAAAACAAATCTTACCGCTGGCATATACTTATGTACGTTTCGGCGTTTACCTGTATGGATATGCTTTCTGCGTTGGCGGCTTATTACGCAACTCACGTCTGGAAAGGACAGAGACTGGTTATCGGAAGCCTTGTCAATATGGAATTCGGTTCGATGTTTATAGTGGCTCCTCTTATGGTGGCGGCGGTTATCGCTTTCCCGCTTATAAGAGTGGTTATGGACAAAAAAGGTAAAGCGTTCGCTTTCCGTATGGGCTTGCCGCTTTACATAATCGGCGGTATTCTTCTTGCGGTATGCGATCCCGCGTGGTGTCCGCCCATCGTTATCCCGATAGCCGCATTCGTACTGGGCTTCGGTTTCGGCGGAGCGCAGATGGTGCCGTGGATGGTCTTCCCCGACACGTTGGACGTTGCCGAACTCCGTACCGGCTGCAGACCTACCGGAACCTACAGCGGCATGATGACCCTCGTCAGAAAGGTAAGCGGCGCTTTAGGCGTGGGAATAATCGGTTGGGTGCTTTCGGGTATCGGTTACGATCAGTATCTTATGGCGTTCAACGGACTGAAAGAACTGTTGCCTCCCGAACGGTTCAGTAATATAAGTTCTACCCAGCTGCACGACGCTTTCGTGGCTAACGCCGACGGAATAAGCGCACAGCTCGGAAAGATGCACCAAGAAGATCCCAGCGTGGAAGTACTTTCCGCAGACGCGATAAGCAATATCGACGTCAGCAAGGTTCTGCTCACGATAAGACTTTTGATGGGTATATCCATTTGCGTATTGATAAGCGTGGCGTTGTTTGCCTCCTTCCAGTACAAAATCACCACCAAGAAACTTACAAGAGTCAAGTATTACCTCGACCATATGCATAACGATACTCTCGACCAGCTCACCGACGAGGAAAAAGCCGAGATGGAAAAACTCTGTAAGGAACTTGTTTATTGATAAACATACAACAAAAAAACTTTTAAGCCCCGAAGTCCATCGGGGCTTTCTTTTTGCAAGAATATAAATTTATCGGAAAAAACGCTTTCAAACAGATTACAAAGAAAAAATATTGCGATATAATAATTGCGGCAAACAAAATTTCGAGAGGGACGTATGACTAACGTAGGTATTACCGCTTTGGGCGTAAGCATAATTTTCGTTGCGACCTGTTTAGGTTCGTCTTTAGTCTTTTTATTCAAAAAGCCGATAACGCCGAAGATAAACACTTTATTTTTGGGAATAGCCGCGGGAATAATGCTTGCGGCGTCGATATGGAGCCTTCTGATCCCTGCCATAGAACAAGCCGAACCGTGGGGCAAAATAAGTTTTATTCCCGTAGCGATAGGGTTTATAGCGGGCGGACTTTTTCTCGTCCTTATCGATAAAGTGGTGCCGCACATTCATAAATCATCCAATATCGAAGAGGGCGTAAAAAGTTCTCTTAACAAGAATACAAAGTTTTTTCTTGCCGTAACTATACACAACATTCCCGAAGGACTGGCGGTGGGATTTGCTTACAGCGTGGCGGTAGTGAGCGGCGAAACGGCGGCTTATATGGCGGCTCTCGGGTTGTCGATAGGCTTAGCCATACAGAATTTCCCCGAAGGGGCGGCGGTGAGCCTGCCTTTGAAAAACGAAACCGGAAGCCGCTGGAAAGCCTTTTTGTACGGAGCGGGCAGCGGAATAGTGGAACCTATCTTTGCCTTGCTCGGGATATGGCTTGCCACCAGCTTAACCTCCTGGATGCCGTGGCTTCTTTCCTTTGCGGCGGGGGCGATGATATTCGTAGTGGCGGAAGACCTCATACCCGACGCTCAGATAAAAGAATATCCGCATCTCGGAACCTGGAGCATAATGGGCGGCTTCGTGATAATGATGATACTGGAAGTAACTCTCGGATAAATAAATCGGATATTATAAATTAGTAATTTTATCAAATATAAAACCGCCTCAAACGAGGCGGTTTTCTTAAACTTATCAAAACCGAAATCGGTTTATCGCAAAGCGGAAGGAATTATTCCCACTCTATGGTACCGGTTGGCTTCGGAGTCATATCGTAGCAAACTCTGTTGACGCCGGGAACTTCTTCGATGATTCTCTTGGTTATTTTATCGAATACCGCCCAGTCGGGGTGTTCTATAGTGGCGGTCATTGCGTCTATCGTGTTGACGGCACGGATGATAACCGGCCATTCCCAGCTGCGGGCGTTGTTACGGACGCCTACCGACTTGATATCGGGAATAAGGGTAAAGTATTGCCATACTTTGCCTTGCAAGCCTGCTTTGGCAAATTCCTCTCTCAAAATCGCGTCGGACTCTCTGACGGCTTCCAGTCTGTCACGGGTTATGGCGCCGAGACACCTGACTCCCAGTCCGGGACCGGGGAAGGGTTGACGGTAAACCATATCGTCGGGCAGTCCGAGCGCCTTTCCGCAGGCTCTGACTTCGTCTTTGAACAGATATTTCAGCGGTTCCACGAGTTCGAATTTCAGATCGTCGGGCAGTCCTCCCACGTTGTGATGCGATTTGACGATCTTGTTGGTCTTGGTGCCGCTTTCCACGATGTCGGGATAAATGGTACCCTGCGCAAGGAAATCTATGCCGTCTAATTTGCGGGCTTCTTCCTCGAATACTCTGATAAATTCCGCTCCGATAATTTTACGTTTGGCTTCGGGGTCGGCTACGTTAGCCAGTTTGTCGAGGAAGCGGTCCACGCTGTCGGAGTAAATCAATGTAGCTCCCAGTTCTTCGCGGAAAACCTTTATGACTTGTTCGGGTTCGCCTTTACGCAGAAGTCCGTGATTGACGTGTACGCAGACCAGCTGCTTACCGATGGCTTTTATCAAAAGCGCCGCAACGACGGAGCTGTCCACGCCGCCGGAAAGGGCGAGGAGAACTTTTTTGTTTCCGATTTGTTTTCTCAGAAGTTCCACCTGGTCGGCTATGAAGTTTTCCATATTCCAGTTGGCTTCGCAACCGCAGGTGCCGAAAACGAATTCCTTAACTTCGTCTTCCTTTACGGAAGGACATTTTGCTGCGGGGTGGTCGATTGCGACGACGGGGATGTCGCAGGAATATATTTCGTCGGCGACGTCGATTTTCTTCCCGTCCACGACGTTGTTGGGGCCGCCGTTAAGAATTACGCCTTTTATCGACGGATTGGATTTGAGACTTGCCAATGTGATGTCGTGAGGATAAATTTCACTGTAAACGCCCATATCCCTTATGGCTCTTGCCAATGCGGAATTATTCTCGCTGCCGAGGTCGAGAATGGCTATCATATCTTGCTTCATAGTCGTTTCTCCTTTTATATAAGT
>CASDZI010000054.1 GCA_949285605.1 uncultured Christensenella sp. | reverse complement strand
CCACCGTGACGACGTTTGAAACGTCTTCCGTTCTCGTTCCCCAGTCCCAGCTTCCGTCGTTGAAAACGTAATTTTCTCCTGTGCCGCCTTCGACGTCGTTTATGCGATAGCCGCTTTTCGTTTCACGAGGAAAAACGCTTACGCAAGCGAAAGGATTAGTGAAAGAAATAGTTTTCGCACCCACCGACGTGCCGGAGGAGGTAGCCGTTCCCAAGGAAGAGGAGGTGGCGTTCCCGTAATAGACGTAATCGAAGGAGCCTCCCGTCCCCGAAGCGGAAGAAGATATATTGAATTTACCGCCCTCGAAGGTAAAAACAAGGGAAATATTGTAAAGATAACCGCTGGGAGTAAAATATCCCCATCCCGTCAAAGAAGAATTGTCTGCTCCGGCTATCGCTATGCCGATATACTCGGCAGAAGAGGATACGTCGAAGGTTTTGGACCAGGAGGCGGTGTAAGCGTCCCAGGCGTTTGCCGTATATCCGGCTATCTGGGTATAGTCGGGCAGAAAATCCGACATTTTTTCTTCATCGAAAGAAGTGCTTATATTGGAAACGGGCTTCCCCAAGAGAGAACTCGACTGCCTGTACGCTACATAAAAATTGGCGTCCGACTGTGCGTTCCAGGTCTTGTGGTAATAGATGTTTCCGCTGATTTGCAACGACACGGTTCCCGTATCGGCTAAGTTCTTGATAATATCCGGAATTTTCAGATTCAGTACGGCGGTAAACGCATTGTCGCCGGCGTAATCCGCTCCTCTCCATACCCCGACTTTCGCCCCGTTGGTAGAACCGCTGGTATCGTTATCGCCCGCATTCGGTGCGCCGGAGTGACGCAAAACATAGTTCTGTCCGTCCTCGGAATAACCCGCCCAGCTTATCATATTCGCCGAAGTGGTCCCTACGGAATAACTGAACGTCTTGGCGGTAGAATTATACGAATAATTTCCGAAATTAAAAGAAGAGGAAGCGGTACCGCCGACGTTGCTTGCGGCAAAAGCGCTGTCGTTCGCCTGCTCGGCTCCGACTAAAATCGAACAACAAGTCAAAGACGCAACTATAAGAAGAAGCAATACCGTTATAACGGCATATTTAGAAAAACTATTAAAGCTATTTCTATAGTTTATCTTCTTCATAAATTATAAATTATTTTAGCACATATAAAAACAATATTCAATATATAATTAAAAAAAAGTATAAAAAATTTTTATAAATTCAGAAAAGAATGAAAAAACAAGAAAAATTTGAATTTTTTTGAAAATTTATAAGCAAGCGTTAATTTGAGTTATTTGTTGCTATGGATACAGTTAACTAAACAATTCCGTCATTTGAGAAAAATATAGCTTCTTTTAGGAGATTCTTTTTTTACAATATAATAACGAAAAAATAGATTTTTTTCGAAATGAAATCTTTAACAAAAAATATCAGTATTGACTTTTTTTTATATAAAGTATATAATTTTAACGTAACATAAATTTATTATCGGGTTTTATGGAATACGACAACGACACCTCCGAAATATTTTCGGAAAAAAGCGACGACTATACCGAACAAACGAACCCCGCCGAAACGGACGGGGCTAATGTCGTTTTGCAAAACTCCGACGCAGCCGCAAGCGACTCCGACGACATAAGTATGACCGAAGACCTCGCCGTCGGCGGCGATGTCGAAGACGATGATTCCGAGTCCCCTATCAACGACGACGATTCCGAAGAAAAAGCCGACGAAGTGGGAGTGGGTTTCGCTACCGACTCTTACGGCAGAGAAATTCTTTCCCCCGTGTTCGAAAATTATCTCCGTATGAGCGTCAATTCGGTTAAGCTTGCTTATTCGGCTTTGAAAAATGCCATAATGTCCTACGAAGGCGTCAGACAGCGTTTCGGGAAAAAGTCCGAAACTTTCACTTTGAACGGCGAAAAAATCTTCCGTTTCGAGATAGGCGACGAAGAATTGTTGTTTTATCCCCTTTTTGCAAATGGCAAAGGCAAAAATAATTTCCTTTCGGTGCGTAAAGATCGTCCGGGCGAAAAAAGCTCTCTCCGCAAGGCTTTGATGACGGTTGATAAGTTTTTTACCGAACGTAAGACGGAAAAAATCCCCTCTTACGCCGGGAAAACGTATGCGGCAAGATACGCCGTTAACCCTCAGGCGGTTATTTCGGGTCGGGAACACATCCCCCCCGTGGACGGTCAATACGATTCCGACGAATACGCCCCTATTCAGAACGAACTGCTCGTAAACGTCGTTTCTCTCCTTATGCCGGATTCCTTTTCTACCGACGACAAAAAAGGACGGGAAAAACTCGACGCTATCAGACAACAAGCCGACACTATAAAAGCCGCCGTCAGCTTGACCGAACCGGTAGTTTATTTCTACAGTCCGGCATTGAACAAAGACAACACCCTCGCCTATATCTCGGTACTGCAGGTCCTTAACGATAAATTTTTGGGCAGAATGCTCCCTCAGCAATTTGCCGCAATAGCCGAGTCCAGCGACAGGATCGAAAAACTTAATCTCATTACCGTGGAAGGTCTTTCCGAGGTTTCACGCTTGTTCCCGCAATATTGTTTCTGCGTGGACATAAGTTGCAGATTTCTTATCAAAGAAGCCTCCCTTTCCCGTCTAATCAAAGCCATTTCCGAAAACGGTGAAAAACTTATTTTCTGTTTCGATTCCGCCATGGTGGAAGCGGCGGGGAAAGTCGCTTTCGACAATATCGTCACCCTTAAAAACGCAGGCGTAAAAATTTTGATAGATAACGCTCAAAACAGCGGTATCGATATTCTGACGGGCTTGCCTGTGGATTATTTCCGAATAGACGCAAGATATTATTCGGAATCGGAGCCTATGAAAAAAGCTCATTTGTCGATGCTTGCGTCTTACGCCGCCGCAATAGGCGTTCCGCTTGCGGTCAAATATACCGAAACCCCTGGTCAAGCTAAATTTTTCCTGTCGAGCGGCGTTACCGTCGTCGAAGGAAATTTTGTCCTGAAACCCGTAAGACAGGTGCAGGACGCCGCCAAAAAGTTCCGTAAACTGCCTTTGACGGAACAGTAATTCATTCGATAAATTTCTTAGGAGGTCTTTATGCGTAAAAAAAATTCCATTCGAGATGGTCGTCTGGATGAACCATAATTTATATCGGGAGAAATAAAGTAAAAATTTATTTTTTAATTTGACTTTTTCGATATAAACCATTCATCCTTACGCAGACGACCTTTTGAGTAATTTATAAAAAATAAAAATTATAGGAGACTTACAACAATGAAGCACATGAAAAAAAGTATGCTTTTTTCCACGGTACTGATGGTAGTACTTCTCGTAGTAGCCATCTCCACCGCAACCTTTGCCTGGTACACCAGCAACACTCAGGTAAACGTGACCGATACCGTCATCAACTCTGCCGAATCTGCCGACGCAAATATCGAATTTGTTTGGAAAAGCGGAGCCAACTATCTTTACAACGGTACTACCGTAGCTTTCTCCAGCGGAGACAACATCTATCCCATGGTTCCTACGAAAGCTCCTGAAGCTGCCGATACTTCTATGTCCTTTATAGGCGCATCCGTGAATGCCACCGGCACTACATTTACCGCCGATTCTGCCGCCATGACTCCCTGGACTCAGAATTATACTTCCGTAGCGGTAGATTCTTCGTATGAACTTACGATCGAACAGCCCGATAACTGGTCGACTCATTATACTCAATACTATACCAAAATAAGCGACGGCGTTTATAACAAATTGCAAGTTCAAGAATCTGCGCCTGCTTGGGTAGCCGATACTTATTATGAATTGGATGCAACCACTGACGATCCTTACGGTATCCCGAGCGGAACCACCGTTACCGAACTTTATATTGCTAACAGAGCTACCAGCGGCGAAAGCGGAGATCTCAAGATTACCGCCACCATTACCAACAACGTGGGTACTACTTTGGCCAGTGCATTGAGAATAGCCGTTTTCTTCCAGGCTAACGGAGACGCCGGTGTAGTTTACAAAGGAACTTTGGCAAGCAGCGCCGCCGCCACCAACTACGCCGCTAACGGCAGTTGGACGGCTAACGATACCGTCGCTAGCGAAATAACCAGTGCGGATTATACCGCTACCAGCGCAACGACCGGTATCAGCATCGGTTCTATCGCAGCCGGAGCAGAAGGTAGACTCGTTATTTACGCTTGGTATGACGGAAATATGCTCGGAAATGCTCAAGCAGGTAATTCCGCTCAGTTCACTCTTAACATTGCTAAATAAGCACTTAATATTTGACCGATATAATTTCGGTTGATTGACCATCTTATACTTAATCCGTCCCCGTTGGCACAAACGGGGACGGGAAAATTTTTTTCAACTTAAGAAAAATGCGGCAATATTCCGCCTTAAATCGAATTTTAACGCCTTCGGGCGAAATCGATAAATCAAAAGAAGGAGCTAAAAATGTCACGAAAAACCCTTTCCCCTAAAGCTAAAAAGATTATCGACATAACTTTAGTCGTTATTCAGATACTGATAGTTTTACTCGCTATAGTTATTTCCGCTATAGTCATAGCGAACCCCGTTTCCACTTCCGCGGAAGTCGGTTCGGGTAAAACCAAGCTCTTGCCCGTTCTTACCGACTCGATGAACGGCGACAAGGAAGACAGCTTCGCCAAAGGCGACCTCGTAGTTGCCGTTACTCCCGAAAATGTCAGAACTTTGGAAGTCGGACAAATCATCACCTTCGTCGGTAAAGTCAACGGCTACGACGCTTTGATTACTCACCGTATAGTGGAAGTCAGACTCGGTGAAAACGGTCTTGCCGACACTTACGTTACCCGTGGCGACGCCAATCCCGCTTCCGCCCTCGAGTACGTCAATCCCAACAACGTACTTGCCGTTTATAAATATCATCTGAAAGGCGTAGGCGCCGCAATAAACTGGTTGCAGCAGCCCACGAATTTCTTGCTTGTCATTATTCTTCCCCTCGCAATATTGTTTATTTACAATATCGTGATTTTCATAAGAATGATCGTTCAGGCTAAACTCGCCAAAGCCGCAGAAAGCTCCTCTGCCGCTCCTTTGGACGAAGAAGAGATCAAACGTAAAGCTATAGAGGAATACCTCGCTTCTCAAAACCTCTCCTCCGACAAGGACGCCGTCTCGGAAAACGAACGAGCGGACACGGATAAATAAGGAAACCGATGCCTAAAAAAAGCAAAATGCAAACGGAGATATTGCCTGAAGAAGGCAAATCTTCCGATAACGTAACAGACTCGGAAACCAAGCGGAAAAAAAATTCCGACTATTCCTACGTTATCAAGAATAAAAGAGTCAGACGCGATACCAGACACAGAAAAATAGTCGTGGTAGTCGCCTTGCTTTTGTTGCTTTTGATAGGTCTCGGCGCTTTGATTTACGGTGTGATGACGGTGGTGGAAATTAACAGTTTCAAAGTCTTCGTGGACTCCTCGGGCAACAAGGTGCTTTCTCTTTCCGATACCGCCGACTTTCTCAACGCCAGCGAGGTCATAGAGATCACCGGACCCGACACTATGGACAACACCACCCTTGCCAGCGGAAAAAATCTCGTCGATTCCACTTCGGTGGAAGACGTGCTTTTATCCATTATCGAGTCCGACGGAGTGCAATCCGACAAAAACGATAATTATATTGCGGGTAGTTTCTATCTTCGCAATACCACCGACACCGTGCAATATTATAACGAATTTATGAGACTTCGCAACGTCACCAAGAATATCGACGCCGCGTTAAGGATCATGTTGGTAAGGAATTACGATCTCACCGTCTATGCAAAACCTTCTTCGGACGGCAACCCCGAAAAAGTCGTGCCTTTACCGAATTCGGACTATCTGCAACTGGAAATTACCGAGGATGCAGACGGAAACAAGGTAATATCGAAAAAAGCCGATCAAATCTGGATGAGTACGCCTTTTTATAACGAAGAATATGCCAT
>CASDZI010000053.1:1285-9966 GCA_949285605.1 uncultured Christensenella sp. | reverse complement strand
ACCGTTATAGTTACGGCCGCCGTTCACTGGGGCTTAAGTTCGGTGCTTCGATTGCTCTAACACTTCCCCTTAACCTTCCAGCACTGGGCAGGCGTCAGCTCCTATACGTCATCTTTCGATTTCGCAGAAACCTGTGTTTTTGGTAAACAGTCGCTTGGGCCTCTTCACTGCGGCCTGCTCGCGCAGGCTCCCCTTCTCCCGAAGTTACGGGGTCATTTTGCAGAGTTCCTTAACAATGGTTCTCCCGTTCGTCTTGCAATTTTCTTGCCGTCTACCTGTGTCGGTTTGCGGTACGGGCGCCTGAATACATATTTAGCAACTTTTCTCGCCAGCGTGAATTCATCCACTTCATTACTATTTTTCACTCCCCGTCATCACCCAGCCTTATTCCGTGCGTACTTCACTACACGAAAGCCTCATGATTTGGACACGGCTATCCATCACCGTGCTTGGACTATCCTTCTGTGTCATTGCTTCATTTAATCGTATCTCGGCGGTACGGGAATATCTACCCGTTGTCCATCAACTACGCCTCTCGGCCTCGCCTTAGTTCCCGACTAACCCTGGGTGGACGAACCTTCCCCAGGAAACCTCAGACTTTCGACGACGTAGTTTCTCACTACGTTCTCGCTACTTATGCCGGCATTCTCTCTTGTATGTCGTCCACGACCGCTTCCGCTATCGCTTCTGCCTCCATACATTGCTCCTCTACCAATACGTTTACCGTATTCCCAGACTTCGGTGTATAGTTTAGCCCCGATAATTTTCGGCGCACCACCACTCGACCAGTGAGCTATTACGCACTCTTTGAATGAGTGGCTGCTTCTAAGCCAACATCCTGGTTGTTTTAGCAGTGACACATCCTTTACCACTTAACTATTACTTTGGGACCTTAGTCGTAGGTCTGGGCTGTTTCCCTTTCGACAACGGAACTTATCTCTCGCTGTCTGACTCCCTGTTAAAAGTTTCTGTCATTCGAAGTTTGATAGGGTTCGGTAAGCTGTGAAGCCCCCTAGCCCATTCAGTGCTCTACCTTCAGTACTCTAATACAGAGGCTAGCCCTAAAGCTATTTCGAGGAGAACCAGCTATATCCGGATTCGATTGGAATTTCTCCGCTAACCACAGCTCATCCCCGGGCGTTTCAACGAACGTGGGTTCGGTCCTCCACTGTGTCTTACCACAGCTTCAACCTGTCCATGGTTAGGTCATCCGGTTTCGGGTCTACGTCACGCAACTATATCGCCCTGTTCAGACTCGCTTTCGCTTCGGCTCCGGCACTTAATGCCTTAACCTCGCTACGCAACGTAACTCGCCGGCCCGTTCTACAAAAAGTACGACATCACGCCTTGTCTCTTTCACTCCCCTCCCGGGGTTCTTTTCACCTTTCCCTCACGGTACTATACTCTATCGGTCACTAGGTCGTATTTAGCCTTAGGAGATGGTCCTCCTGTCTTCCCACCGGATTCCTCGTGTCCTGTGGTACTCCGGATACCGCCCGCCTCACTCGCGTTTCGGTTACAAGACTGTCACTTTCTTTGGTGCGGCTTTCTCTCCGCTTCACCTACGCTCGCTCGTGCTTTCCGCGGTCCTTTACCCCGTCTCATATTTCTATGATAGGTTTGGGCTCCTTCCCTTTCGCTCACCACTACTCAGGAAATCGTTAGTTTACTTTCTTTTCCTCCGGGTACTAAGATGTTTCAGTTCCCCGGGTTCCCCTTGACACACTATTGATTCATGTGTCAATACCGTAACATTACTTATGCTCATTTGCAGCTCCCCGCAGCTTTTCGCAGCTTGTCACGTCCTTCTTCGGCGCCTAGTGCCAAGGCATCCACCCTACGCTCTTCTTCGCTTAATCGTATACGTCTTTGTCTTCTTGTTAATACGAACTTAAGAAAAAATCATTTATTTCGGTTTCTTCTACCTCAGCAAAAATATCTCGTGAATTGTGTATTACTCTTCTTTGATATCTTCTCTTCAATCCTTTCTTTCAAAAAGATTCTTTTTTTACTATGCAGTTGTCAATGAACATGGTCATCAAACTAAAGTTGATGGTAGGCTGAAGTGGGCTCGAACCACCGACCTCGCGCTTATCAGGCGCGTGCTCTAACCTGCTGAGCTATCAGCCTATATAATGTGAAGGTCCGTAAAACGGTTAGTGGTGGAGATAAGCGGGATCGAACCGCTGACCCCCTGCTTGCAAGGCAGGTGCTCTCCCAGCTGAGCTATACCCCCAAAAAGGCATACTCCGTTTTATGATGCTTGTCTATAATACCACCAAAAACGCCCCTTGTCAATCGATTGTCGCAGTTTTTTGCAAAAATTCAAATTTATAACCAAAATCAATTTTGCTTGAATTTTCTAATAATTAATACTTTAACCGCAAAAAACGACATTTTTAATCAAAATCGCCCCGAACGAAGCGGAAAAAGTCAAGGTTTAATTATTTATCGGTATAGCGTATGGTGACGCTGATGAGCGTAACGGGCTCGAGAGGACGGTCGTTGTCGTCGCACTCCGTCCGTGTGAGCCTTTGCACCGCCTCTATCCCCTCCGCCGTCGTTATCATACCGAAGGCGGCGTACTGCCCGTCGTAAGCTGATATGTCGGTTGCGCAGAAGAAAAACTGGCTGGTTGCGCTGTCATAGTCGCTCGCCCTCGCCATACTGATGACCCCCGCAACGTGACTTAAAACGTTACCCTTATATCCGTTAGCCGAAAACTCCCCTTTTATTGGTTCAAAAATAGGCGTTTTCTGAAGATAATCACCATTTTGCGACAATGTATATCCTCCGCCCTGTAAAACGGAACCTTCAAGCACACGGTGAAAAACCGTACCGTTATAAAAGCCGTTTTCGGCATATTCTATAAAGTTGGCTACGGTTTCGGGGGCGTATTCGGGGAAGAGTTGGACTTCGAAAGCGTCGCCGGTGCTGAGAGCGAAGGTGGCGAAGATATTCTTTTCCGGGTCGGGGGCCGTTTCGTCGAAGTCGGATCTCTCCAGAAGAAAAGCTATCGTCATATCCATAGCCGTATAGCTCTGCTCCGTGTCGAAATCCCTCTGAAACTCGTGATCGAGTTTTTTATCTCCCGTAGGGAGATATTTTACGAAATCCACGCCGTTGGATTCCAGAACGGCGACCATTTCCTCGGCTTGGGAATAGAAAGGATCGGCTCCGCCGCAGGTTATGAAGGTATCGGGGTAATCCTTAGTGACGTTAGCCACCACGTTGAGCTCGTCTATCCTGCTGTAGTTTTCGTATTTCCTGACGTCGGTAAACGCCCATAAAGCGGTGCTGACGAACGGAAAACGGGTGTCTCTGACGGTATCGGTATTGTAAAAACCGCACAGTAAAATCACCCCCTTTAGACTGTCGGCGTCGAGAGACGGGGTTATTTTTATCTTTTCCGCCAGCGTTTCGTTGGTGTAAAAAGTTCCCGCCTGCGCCGCAAGATGTCCGCCCGCACTGTCGCCGGCTATGAAAATCTGATTTTTGTCGATATGATAAAGCTCGGCGTTTTTACGCAGAAAAGCTATGGCTTCGTTGAGCTGACGGAGCTGAGTGGGGTATTTCGCCTCGGGAGCAAGGGCGTAATTTATATTGGCGACCACGAACCCCTGTTCGGCGAGCATGCGGCAATACGGCTCCGCCGCATCCTTGTCGCCGCCGATATAATATCCGCCGTGGACGTAAACCACGAGCGGCTGATTGCCCGTGACGTTTTTGGGAGCGTAAATATCCATATAACCGTTTTCGTCGGCGCTTTCGTAGGAAAGGTCGGCCGCAAGGGTTTTCGTACCGTTCAGTATCTCTTCGTAACCGTCGGGCGTAGCAACGTTCCTCGGTTTGCAGGCTATCCTTATCCCCAGGGCAGGTATGGCGTAACTTAAAGTAGAGGCAAGCACTAAAGCGATAATAACCGCCGCCACTATCACTACCGTCCAGAACCACCCTTTTTTATAAAGCGGTTTCTTGACTGCCGCTACGTTTCCCTCCGCTTCGGGAAGGCTTTTTTTCGCTTTCATAAATCTCCTTTTTGTAACCTCGAATTTCTATTGTTTCATGTGAAACATTTTTTTCATCGGCGTTCAGTTCAAAGAAAAAACTTCCAGCGTTTCTCCGTATTTTCCGTCCTTGATATACGCCTTTTCGTCGGTCAACACGGCATAGGTGGGTTTACTCCCCTCTCTCGGTCTCGCCATGCTGCCGTCGTTGACGAAAATTATTCCCTTTTCCTTAATTATAAAAGGTTTGTGCAGATGTCCGTAAACGAACACGTCTCCGTCGGTGAGATAATCGGGCACCCTCGAACGGTTGTAAATATGTCCGTGCGTTATGAACACCCTGCGGTCTCCGAGTATCTCTATGTGGGAAGTCCTGCCGCTCTCCAGCCCGTAAGAAGACAATATGTCGTCGTGGTCGCAGTTGCCTTCAACGTAAACTATAGGGCAAGTTATTTTCTTGACCAACGAGCGAAATTTCTCGGCGTTCCCGAAGCCGCAGAAATCTCCGACGAAGATCGCCTTGTCGGGTTTTTCTTCGGCTATCCTTTCGGTTAGATCGTTCATTGCGTACAAAGATCCGTGTACGTCGGAAGCAAATACTATTTTCATACCTTGTATTTTAGCAATTTTTCCCCGTCTTGTCCATAGCCGTAAGTTAAAATTTCCCTTCAGGGAAAGTTGCTCAAAAATCTTTACACGGGAAAAATAAAGTGTTATGATAAATTTATCAAGCGAATATTTACGGCTGCGACTGACGGATCACATAGGTTACTATGAAGGAGCAGAGGAAGAAAAAGTCGACCGTCTGGGCATACGTTGTTTGTCCGGCGGTTTTTTGTTTATAAGGAGATTTATTATGTTCGACGCCTGGAAAGGTTTTGCGGGAGAAAATTGGAAAACTGCCGTAAACGTGAGCGATTTTATCAAAAATAATTATACGCCGTACTACGGCGACGAAAGTTTTCTGGCGAAAGCCACCGCCCGTACCGAGAGAGTCGCCGCCAAAGTCAACGCCCTGTTGAAAGCGGAAAGAGAAAAAGGCGGCGTGCTGGACGTGGACACCGAACACATCTCTTCCATTCTGTCCTTCGGTCCGGGGTATATCGACAAAGACGACGAAATAATAGTGGGACTGCAGACCGACAAACCCTTGAAACGCTCGGTCAATCCTTTCGGCGGACTGCGTCTGAGCCTCAAAGCCTGCGCCGAATACGGCTATACCCTTTCCGACAAGGTGGTGAACGCTTTCAAATACCGCACCACGCACAACGACGGCGTTTACCGAATTTACAGCGACGAAATGCTGAAACTCCGTCACGCCGGGGTAATAACCGGTCTCCCCGACGCCTACGGACGGGGCAGACTTATCGGGGACTACCGTCGTATCGCTCTTTACGGAATGGATTATCTCATCGAAAAAAAGAAAGCCGACAGAGCGGAATATCAGAAAAAGCCTATGACGGAAGAGAATATCCGTCTGCTCGAGGACCTGTACAAACAGCTTTCCTTTATGGAAGAACTGAAAGTCCTCGCCCGTAACTACGGCTGCGACATTTCCCTGCCTGCCGAAAACGCAAGACAGGCGGTGCAGCACCTTTATTTCGGCTACCTCGGCGGCGTAAAGGAACAAAACGGTGCGGCAAACTCCATAGGAAGGATCTCCGCTTTCCTCGATATTTATATGGAGCGGGATCTTCGTGGCGGCATTCTCGACGAAGCGGGAGCGCAGGAACTTATGGACGATCTCGTGTTGAAGCTGCGCCTTGTCCGTCATCTCCGCACCGGCGAATACAACGAACTGTTCGCCGGCGACCCCACCTGGGTGACCATGAGCGAAGGGGGCATGACCGAAGAAGGCGTCCCTCTCGTCACCAAAAACTGTTTCCGCGTACTGAATACCCTCTACACCCTCGGACCGTCGGCGGAACCCAACATAACGGTTCTGTGGAGCGAAAATCTGCCCGAAAAATTCAAGCGGTACTGTGCGAAAACTTCCATACTGACCGACTCGCTGCAATACGAAAACGACGACGTCATGCGTCCTCTCTACGGCGACGACTATTCCATCGCCTGTTGCGTTTCGGCTATGAAAACGGGAAAACAAATGCAATATTTCGGCGCCCGTTGCAATCTGCCTAAAGTGCTGCTTTTGGCATTAAACGGAGGAAAAGACGAAAAAAGCGGCGACCTTATCGCTCCCGAAGGCAAGGCGTTCAGCGGCAAGCTGGATTTTGAGGAAGTGTGGCAAGCCTACCGCCGTTACAGCGAATGGCTGGCGTCGGTTTACGTCAACACCCTGAACATAATCCATTATATGCACGACAAATACGCTTACGAAAGGCTTATAATGAGTTTGCACGACACCGACGTGGAGAGACTTATGGCGTTCGGTATCTCCGGGCTCAGCGTGCTTGCCGACAGTCTTTCCGCCATCAAATACGCTTCGGTGGAAGCCGTTCCCGACGAAAGGGGAATAATTACCGAATTCCGCACCGTGGGCGACTTTCCGAAATACGGTAACGACGACGACAGAGCCGACGACATAGTCAAAGCGGTGGTGGAAGATTTCTATAACAACTTACTGAAAACTCCCTGTTACAGGGGAGCAAAACACACTTTGAGCGTCCTCACCATAACTTCCAACGTGGTTTACGGCAAAAAGACGGGAGCCACGCCCGACGGACGGAAAAAAGGCGAGCCTTTTGCCCCGGGCGCTAATCCTATGCACGGACGGGACTGTTGCGGAGCGTTGGCGAGCCTGAACAGCGTGGCAAAGATAGACTACGACCATTGTCGGGACGGGATAAGCAACACGTTCAGCGTGATACCCGCCGTTCTCGGAAAAACCGAAGAAGAGAGGATAACCTCTCTCGTGGACCTGCTGGACGGATATTTCGCTCAAAAAGCCCATCATCTTAACGTGAACGTACTGGACAGGGAAACCCTCGTCGACGCTATGGAAAATCCCGAAAAATATCCCAATCTGACCATAAGGGTTTCGGGCTACGCCGTCAATTTCAACAAACTCAGCCGTGCTCAACAGGAAGAAGTCATAAGCCGCACCTTCCACGAAAAATTCTGATGAGTAAAGGTATCGTAAACAAAATAGAAACATTCGCTTCCCTCGACGGGGGCGGAATACGGGTAGCCGTCTTTCTGCAGGGGTGTCCGCTGAACTGCGTTTACTGTCACAACCCCGACGCCCGTTTTTTCTTCCCGTCGATCGAAGAAAAACCCTGCCCTTACGTCGTAACTGCCCCGTCGAAAGGAAAAAAGGATTTTTCTTACACCGTCCACACTCCCGAAAGTTTGATCTCGTTTCTTTTACGTTACAAGAGTTATTTTCGCCACGGCGGCGTGACTTTTTCGGGCGGCGAACCGTTAAAACAAGCCGAATTTTTGACTGAAACGGCTGTTTTACTTAAAAAACATAATATAAATATAGCCCTCGACACTTCCTGCTGCGTATTAAACGACGAAGTGAAAACTTTAATTTCTCTCTGCGACGTTATTTTGGCGGATCTGAAATTTCCCTCGACGGAGGATTACGAAAAATACGTCGGCGGAAACCTCGACGACGTAAGACGGTTTCTGTCCTATCTCGTTTCCGTCGGAAAAAAATTCACTTTGCGAACGGTAGTCGTGCCGGGGATAAACGACAGCAGGGAATATATCTCCCTTTACGCCGATTTTTTGAAGGAAAACAAACTTCTGCCCTTTGTGGAAAAATACGAACTTCTGCCCTTCCACACCATGGCTTTTTCCAAATACGAAGATTACGGGATCCCCAACCGCCTTTCTTCCCGTCCCGCCGCCGACAAAGCCGAGGTGGAAAAGCTCAATTTATATCTCGATTCTCTTTTACGATAAATTTTTTTAATGATTACTATATAAGGATAGATGATTACTATATAAGGATAGAAAAAGGCATTAAAAAAACGCCTCTTCGGCGCGTTACCTTTGTATATAAATATATTTTCAGAAGCAGCTCCCTAACAAAACGGAAAGAGTAAAGAAAGAAACTCAAAACCGGTCGTATAAAAATTTATGCTCACGGCTCTACCCGTTTGAGCGATCGCTCTTGACTTCCTTTCGTCTGTCTTTTGCGACCTCGACTAAGTTTGCAAGGAATCCTTGCTCCTTAAAAGGAGGTGATCCAGCCGCACCTTCCGATACTGCTACCTTGTTACGACTTCACCCCAGTCATCAGTCTTACCTTAGGCGGCTGCCTCCCTTGCGGGTTAGCTCACCGACTTTGGGTACTCCCGACTCCCATGGCGTGACGGGCGGTGTGTACAAGACCCGGGAACGCATTCACCCCGACATGCCTTTGTAATAGCCATTGTAGCACGTGTGTAGCCCAAGACGTAAGGGGCATGATGATTTGACGTCATCCCCACCTTCCTCCGTGTTATCCACGGCAGTCTGAATAGAGTTCCTAACTTAATATTGGCAACTATTCACAAGGGTTGCGCTCGTTGCGGGACTTAACCCAACATCTCACGACACGAGCTGACGACAACCATGCACCACCTGTCTCCCTGTCCCCGAAGGGAAAAATGTATTTCTACATCGGTCAGGGGATGTCAAGTCTTGGTAAGGTTCTTCGCGTTGCTTCGAATTAAACCACATGCTCCGCTGCTTGTGCGGGTCCCCGTCAATTCCTTTGAGTTT
>CASDZI010000052.1 GCA_949285605.1 uncultured Christensenella sp. | reverse complement strand
TACCGTATTGCGATTTTTCGTATTATATGATAATATTATTAAATAATAAAACTTTTTTTCGAGGGATTTATTGATGATCGACACTAAAAATATTTTGAGTAAACTTACTTTGGAAGAAAAATGCGCTTTATGTTCGGGCATTGATTTTTGGAAGACCACACCGTTAAAAGCTCACGGGGTGCCTTCTGTAGTCATGAGCGACGGACCTCACGGACTTCGTAAAGAGAAAGCCACCGGAGACGTCGGTAACGTAATGCAGGAAAGCGAAAAGTCCACCTGTTTTCCCACGGCCGTTACCTTGGCGTCGGGCTGGGACCCCGAGTTAGCGGGAAAGGTGGCGTCGGCTATAGCCGACGAAGCCATAGACCAGGGTGTGGACGTGGTTCTCGGACCCGGTATCAACATTAAAAGGAATCCGCTTTGCGGCAGAAATTTCGAATATTTTTCCGAGGATCCGTTTTTGGCGGGAGAACTCGGCGCCGCTTACGTTAAGGCTATGCAGGACAAACACGTCGGGACGAGTTTGAAGCATTATGCGGTCAATTCGCAGGAATACAGGCGTATGACCGTCAGCAGCGATCTCGACGAAAGAGCTTTAAGGGAAATATATCTTCCCGCTTTCGAAAATACCGTGAAAAAATCTCAGCCATATACCATAATGTGCAGCTACAACCCCGTCAACGGCGTTCACGCCAGCGAGAACAAAAAGCTTCTTACCGATATACTTAGAGAGGAATGGGGATTCGAGGGCATCGTGGTTTCGGACTGGGGCGCCGTCAACGACCGTATCAAAGGCGTTTTGGCTGGTATGGATTTACAGATGCCCGGCGATGAAGGCATAGCCGACAGAGAAATTGCCGAAGCCGTAAAAAACGGCGTCATAACCGAAGCAGACGTCGATAAAATCGTCGTCAGAATGCTGGAGTTTATCGATCGTTGTTTGGAAGACAGGGTCATGCACGGCGTCAAGAAAGCCGACTACGAAGCAAATTTCGAACTGGCAGGAGACGTTGCCGCACAGAGCGCCGTTTTGTTGAAAAACGACGGCATACTGCCTTTGGCTAAAGGTAAGAATATTGCGGTAATCGGGTCTTTGGCAAAGGTAATGCGTTATCAGGGAAGCGGTTCGTCTCGTATCAATCCCTATAAACTTGTAAGTTTCACGGAGTATCTGGACGAATTGAAAGTCGATTATGCTTATGCCGCAGGTTACGATTCTCACAACGACAAACCCGATAAGGAGCTTATCGACAGGGCGTGTAAGGTTGCGGAAAAAGCCGACGTGGTTTTGCTTTTCGTCGGACTAACCGACACTTACGAAAGCGAAGGCTTCGACAGAAGACACCTCAATCTTCCCGATTCTCATAACAGTCTCGTCAAGGCTGTTTTGGAAAAGAATGAAAATGCGGTCATCGTTCTCAGCGGCGGTTCTCCCGTGGAAATGCCCTGGATAAACGACGTTAAGGCCGTTCTCAATATGTATCTTGCCGGCAGCGCCGGAGGCAAAGCGTGCTACAAACTGCTTTACGGCGAAGTCAATCCCTCCGGAAAACTCGCCGAGACTTTCCCCTTGTCCATAAGGGACAATCCGTCTTATCTGTATTATCAGATGGGACCGAAGACGGTTGAGTACAGAGAGAGCATTTTTGTCGGGTACCGTTATTTCGACACGGCGAAAAAAGACGTTTTATTCCCGTTCGGACACGGTTTATCCTATACGCAGTTCGAGTATTCCGATCTGAAACTCGACAAAAAAGAAATTTCCGACGACGAAAATCTGAAAGTGACGTTTACGGTCAAAAATATCGGTTCCTTAGACGGAGCGGAAATAGCGCAAGTTTATGTAAAAGACGTGGAAAGCACTATTTTCAGAGAGGAAAAAGCGCTTAAAGGGTTCAAGAAAGTTTTCTTGAAAGCCGGAGAAAGTGCGGAAATAGAAATTCTGTTGGATAAACGCAGTTTTGCCTTCTACAATACCGCAATCGACGACTGGTATGTGGAAAGCGGAGATTTCGAAATTCTGGTCGGAGCGTCCAGTCGGGACATCCGTTTGAGCGAGAAGGTGAAAGTCAATTCCGAAGCTGCGGAAATTCCCGATTACAGCTCGGTGGCGCCGGTATATTACAACATAGCTCAAGCTACCGAATTTTCCGCCAAGGAATTCGAAGCGCTGCTCGGGAGACCTTTGGTCGACAACGTGAGATTCAAAAAGGGCGAAATAGACTACAATTCCACCGTCGACGACATAGGAACTTGCTGGATAGGAAAATTGCTTCGCTGGGCGACGTACACTTTCAGTGGGATCGTGCTGCCTAAAGGAAGTCCCGATTATATGAAGAAGATGGTACAGTTGTCGGCGTTATGTATGCCTTTGCGCAATATTTACGCCATGACCAAAGGTATAGTTCCCAAAAAGGTAGTGGACGGACTTATCAAGCGTTGCAACGGCAGACCGTTCAACGGTATCGGAATGATTATCGGCGGATTCCTCGGAAAGAAACCTCCGAAGAAATCTTCCATTTACAAGGAATAATTTATGAAATTGGTTATAGCGAGCAACAACGCTCATAAGATAGCCGAAATAAAGACCATAATAGGCGGTTTCTTCGAGGAGATATACTCCTTGAAGGAACTGCACCTCGAAATAGATCCCGAGGAAACGGGAACGACTTTCGAGGAGAACGCTCTTCTGAAAGCCCGTGCCGTTACCGAGAGGACCGGTATGTGTGCGCTTTCCGACGACAGCGGACTGTGCGTGGAAGCGTTGAACGGAGCTCCCGGGGTATATTCCGCAAGATATGCGGGGGAAGGGCACGACGACGCCGAGAACAACGCTTTGTTGTTAAGAAATTTGCAAGGCAAAACCGATCGGGCGGCATATTTTGTCAGTTGCGTGGCGTTGACGTATCCGGACGGAAAAGCCATCGTTGCCGAAGGCAGGACGAAAGGAAGTATTTTAACGGCATTAAAAGGGAATAACGGATTCGGTTACGATCCGTTGTTTTACAGCGACGACCTGAAAAAAAGTTTCGGAGAAGCCACCGCCGAAGAAAAGAACGCCGTCAGTCATCGAGGCAGGGCGTTAGCCGCTTTGAAAGAAAAACTCACGGCACAACACGGATAAAAGCGATTGACAAAATCGCCCGTATATGGTATTATCAAAAACGATATTCAGCGCGGAGAAATACCCAAGAGGCTGAAGGGGCTCCCCTGCTAAGGGAGTAGTACGGTAAAACGTAGCTCGGGTTCAAATCCCGATTTCTCCGCCAAGCGGTACCCAACTGAACCCGTAAAACGGTTTGGTTGAGTACCTTTTTTATGCCATTAGTCGTATTTTATATCATACTTTTTTACTTTATATCAAATATAAGAGCATCGGCGATATAATTCTTTTTCTATCTGTAATGATGAATTGCAAAAGGTGTTGAACTTAGTTTGACTTTTCATCAAAACAAAAACCTGCTTACGGATTTCTCCTTCACACATCATTTGACATTTTTTTATTATAAGTTATAATTTTTCCACAATAAAAACAACGAGATGAGGAATAAACAGATTTATGGCTAAAAATCTAATCAATAAAAAAGAGCAAAAGCTGTCTAAAAAATCAAGGCTTGATCAATTAAATCCAGATAAAACACCCATCAATAACCGTGGAGCTATAACCGGTACAGATAAGGTCAAGTTTCTAATAGACTTGCAACGCAATTCAAACGCAACTTGTGTAATCATTAAAAATGCCGACAGTGAAATGCTATCACCAGTAACTTCAATGATGGCTGATGTGAGTAATGAATTTCTTTTTGGTGTAAGTAAACCATTATTTGCTGAAGAAATTGATGAAAAATGTAAAAAGTATAAAATATGTTACTTTGTCATCAAATGCATTGATGAAATATCACTACAGCAACAAGAAAGATATGTGGGGCTAGTTAAGGATAGAGAAATGAACGGATATCGACTTCCAAACAATTGCATTATTGTTTTTACAGTTAAAGATAGATCTTCACTTAAAAATATATCTTACAATCTTTATCATTTTGCAGTAGTCGCTTTTACGGAGTAATTAATGTAATGGTATAGAAAGCCTTTGCGGAAATAATTTTCACGCCGTTGTCTTTCAGCGTTTTCTTGTGTACCGCCATTTCGTACTTGTTACGACTGAATCTGTCTAATTTGTAAACGAGTACCAGTTCCCATTCTTTACGATTACTGTCCTTTATCATCTTTTGAAAATCCGGACGGTTATCGTTCGTACCCGTCATGGCACGGTCGATATACGTCTTTACTACCGTTATATCGTGAGTTTTTGCGTACTCGTTACACACTCTGAGCTGCCCTTCGATAGACTGCTCGGATTGGTTATCCGAACTGTAACGGGCATATATTACTGTGACTTATTTTCATGGACACTATAACATTAGAAACTTTTAATTTATCTTCGAATAAAAAATAAGATATTGATTAATTAAAACGAATAATATTTATATGTCGGGTCATCGATTTTAGCTATTTCATTACATGTTAATAGCAAGATTGAGACTTATCATAATTATGTTAGTAGACAAATTTTACATTAAGTAGTATCATAAAAATATTCAGGCGGTAAATATAAATGATTATATTGAGTAAAAGTTTACATAATTATTTGAAAGCGGCTGCCATAAAAGATGGCAAACGAGTTTTATTATTTCCGCAGATAAGACATAGTCAACGCACAAAAAAGCACCGTAAATCGGTGCTTTTTTGTGCGTCAATAAAGCGTATTTACGAAGTCGAACGTTTCGTTTGATATTTATCGGATTAGAGAGCAATATGAAATACTATTTGCAAGATATCGACACAGGGATTATATTAAGAATTTGATTTTTTCAAAGGGTAATCATTAAACCGGGACATAAAGATGTCGGCATAAACTGCGTTATCAAATGTCTGACGATTTAAGAGTCGACTCTCTTACAATGAGTTTTGCGGACACGGAAATGCGCCTTGTCGGCATTTCGGGGAAAGATATGCGCTGTATCAGAGTCTGTACAGTCGTTTTACCGAGGAATTTTTTGTCTACGGCGTATGACGTCAGTTTCGGCACGAGCGAGTAGGCTTCGGGCACGTTGTCAAAGCCTACGACCATCGCGTCGTCGGGAACTGATACGGAAAGCATAGCCAGGGCGTTGCAAACGGTCCTTGCTACGAAATCGTTGCAACATACAAAACATTCGGGGCGGTATTTCAACTTGAGTATCTCCGTTTTCAGATTCTCGGCGTTGCCGTAATCGAAAGAGTCGTCGTCTTTCAGAAGATCCTCGCCTCGGTGATGAGGAATATTCGTCTTGAAAAGCCCCGCGAGCATGCCCGTATATCTGTCGTTAAAGCTCATGCAATGCTCTGTATCGCCGATAAACGAAAATTTGGATATGCCGTATTTTTTATTCAGTAAAATGACTATTTCCTGTGCAGAACCTACGTCGTCGGCGCAAACTACGTCGTAATTTACTAAAGAGCGTACCGGTTTGCAGGTAAAGTCGGTAAATACGACGGGTTTTTTGAGATTGAGCAGTCTTTGTACAAAATCCGAGTCAAAGCATTCGACGGTGATTATCCCGTCAATATTCAGGCTTTTCACATAGGACGACAACTCGTAAAAAGGTTTGGTGTCGTAGTTGAAAGTATATTGAAAAAGCTCGTGATTGTGCTCGTAGCAGAACTGTTCTATCCCGCCGATAAAAGGAATAAAATATTTAATATTGTTGAGAGGCTTGCCGCTGACGAGCAGTATCCTGTATTTTTCCGACTCGGAAGAAGTGTCTTTCGCGTCGAGAGATTTATAATGCATTTCCGCGGCTTTTTTGAGCACGGCGGCGCGCGTTTTTTCGGGCACGTAACGTCCGTTGAGAGCTTTTGCGACGGTATTCCGCGAGAGATTGAGCGCCTCCGCGATGCTTTTTATTGTGACGGCTTTTCTCATGATTTCCCTTAATGTAATTTTATAATACCTGCGACAAACAAGTCAATATACATTCAAAAATTTTTAAAATAATGCGCTGAAATTTGTTGTTAATGCACAAAACTATCGTCAAAATATTTTTGCAAATGCAAAAAAATCAGGATGGTCATTGACATTTTTCTTGTAAAGAAGTATCGTGAAAATATGAGAAGCACCGCAAGGGGAAGCGCGGTGTCCGGAGGGATTATGAGAGTTTCTTTTTTCAAAAGGACGATTTTCGTCCTAATCGTCGTATTATCTGTAATTACGGCTTTCGCTCTTGCGGGATGCGAAGACAAAGACGGCTGTAATCACGTCTGGAACGACGGAGAGATCACGACCGCCGCAACTTGCACGCAGGACGGAGTCAAAACGTTTACCTGTACATTGTGCGGAGAGACGAGTACCGAAGTCGTCGGTAGCAGCGGCCACGTTGCTTCCAAAACTTTTGTGAATACCGACCCGGAAGGTCATTATCACGTATGTTCGGTATGCGGCGAAAAGACCGACGACGTTCAGGCGCACGTTTTCGAGGACGGAGAGGTGATCGAACAGCCGAGCGCGACGGAAGAAGGTCTGCAGAAGATCGTCTGTTCTGTATGCGCCCACGTTTTCGACAGAGAAGTTGCCGATGCAAAATATCTCGTCAGCGAGGCTACCTGCATCGCAAAGGCTGTGTATTATAAATCATGCGCCTGCGGAGCAAAGGGCACGGAGACTTTCGAGAGCGGTGAAGTAGCAGGTCACGTATTCGATCAGGAAGTTGCCGATGCAAAATATCTCGTCAGCGAGGCTACCTGCATCGCAAAGGCTGTGTATTATAAATCATGCGCCTGCGGAGAAAAAGGCGCGGAGACTTTCGAGTACGGCGAATATGCCGCGCACACTCTCGTCAAGACGGACAGAGAGGAGCCCACCTGCATTGAAAACGGCACGGAGGCATATTATACGTGTTCTCACTGCGATAAAATTTTTGCTGACGCAAACGCTAACAGAGAGATAGACGCGCCCGCCGAAATTGATGCGCTCGGTCACGACACCGAGGGCGTAAACTGGACGTCCGACGGAGACGTACATTATAAGCTGTGCAAGCGTGAAGGCTGCGGCGCGCACGTCGACGAAGCGGCGCACAGCGGAGGTACGGCTTCCTGCGAAGCAAAGGCGGTCTGCGAGGTATGCGGCGCAGAGTACGGCGAATATGCGGCGCACACTCTCGTCAAAAAGGAAAGAGTAGAAGCTACCTGCGCAAACGCAGGCACGGAGGCGTACTGGACATGCTCCGAATGCGGGAAATCGTTCTCTGACGAAAACGGACAGAACGAGATAAGCGAGCCGGTAGTCATTCCCGCGACGGGACACACTTACGGCGACTGGAAGAAAGACGCGACGGGACATTGGCATGAATGCTCAGTGTGCGGCGACAAGACGGATTTCGCCGCTCATACTCCCGACAAAGCCGAACCCACGGAGACGGAAGCGGTATTGTGCACGGTATGCGATTACGAGATAGAGCCGGTGGCGGGTCACGAACATTCGCCCTCGGACGTATGGTCTGCCGACAATCAATATCATTGGCACGCTTGCGGCGGCTGTTCTCAGCTGCTTGACAAGGCGGCGCACGAATACAACGTGCAGAAGGTATCAGACGAATATCTTGCAAGCGCGGCAACGTGCATGAACAAGGCGACCTATTACTACTCCTGCGAATGCGGAGCAAAGGGCACGGCGACTTTCGAGAGC
>CASDZI010000051.1 GCA_949285605.1 uncultured Christensenella sp. | reverse complement strand
GTTCAATCCCGAATACCGTACCGCTCAGGAAATAGCTCAGATACTGCAATTTCCCTTTGCGATAAGCATAGAGAGTTTTGCGGGCGGAAAAGTAATGATGATGGAGCTTAAGATAGCCTCCGACAATCCGCTCGTAGGGAAAAAGGTAATGGACATATCCAAAGAGTTCAACGCCAAAGTGCTTTTTTCCATGGTGGAAAGGAACGACGAAGTGTTCATTCCGAAGGGCGATTTCGTGATCATGGCGGGAGACAAGCTCCGAATTACCGCAGACGGCAAGGATCTGGCGTTATTTTGCAAGAAGCTCCACGTTTACAAACAGCGTTCCCGCTCGGTTTTCATCGTCGGCGGCGGAAAGGTCGGATATTATCTTGCGAAGGAGCTTCTGGCAGTCAACGTCGGGGTGAAAATAATCGATCGTAACGAAGAACGGTGCGTCGAACTGAAAGAAGCGTTGCCCAAAGCCACGGTACTTTGCGGAGACGGGACGGACCCTGAAGTGCTGGACGAGGAAGGATTCAAAGCGTCCGACGCCTGCGTTGCTTTGACGGGGCAGGACGAAAGCAACGTGATAATAGGTTTGTACGCCTCCTCGCTCGGTATCAAGAAAGTCATAGCCAAGGTGGACAGTTCCACCGTTGCGGACATGGTAAGCGATTTCGGGTTGGATTCCGTTATTGCTCCGAGAAACGTCATAGCCAATCACATCTTACGTTTCATAAGAGCTTCGCAGTCCGGTTCGGGCAGGGGGATTTCCACGTTGTATAAGTTACACGAAGAGGTGGAGGCGTTGGAATTCAACGTATCCGAAGATTTCCGAGGGCTGGATACCCCCATTAAACAGTTGGAGCTTAAAGATAATTTCCTTTTCTGCGGAATAGTACGGGACAGGGAGTTCATCATCCCTAACGGCGAGGTTTGTTTCCGTCCCGGCGACAAGGTACTGGTGGTTACCACAGACTCCAACATAAACGATTTGAATCAGTTGCTGAAATAGATTATGAACTATAAAATGCTCCTCAACGTAATAGGAAAGATCCTTTTGGTGGAAGCCGTGCTGATGTGCCTTCCGCTTATTATCGGATTGATTTACCGAGAGGATACTTATCTGGGGTTTGTAATACCCGTCGTATGTCTTGCGGCGATAGGAGTGCCGGCGTTTATATTTCCGCCCAAGGACAAGACCATTTATGCCAGGGAAGGTTTCGTAATAGTGGCGTTCGCCTGGCTTCTCATGTCGCTTGCGGGGGCTTTGCCCTTCGTGATAACCAAAGCCATTCCGTCCTATGTGGACGCCTTTTTCGAGACCGTTTCGGGCTTTACCACCACAGGAGCGTCGGTAGTCGCCGACGTGGAAATTATGCCTAAAAGTCTGCTTTTCTGGCGTTCGTTTACCCACGGGGTGGGGGGTATGGGAGTGCTTGTGCTGGTGCTCGCCATTCTTCCCGATTATTATGCCGGGGTCATGCACATTTTCCGAGCGGAATCGCCCGGGCCCACGGTAGGGAAACTGGTCTCCAAAATAAAATTTACCGCCCGTATCCTTTACGGGATATACATCGTTATGACGGTGGCGGAAATTATCTTTCTCGTTTGCGGTAAAATGCCTTTTTTCGATGCGGTGGTGATTTCCTTCGGAACTGCCGGAACGGGAGGTTTCAGCATAACCAACAACAGCATAGCTTATTACGACAGTACCTATCTCGAAATGGTCATCGCCGTATTTATGTTTCTGTTCGGGATAAACTTCAATTTCTTTTACCTGATCATTACGGGCAACGTGCTGGGAGCTTTCAAGATAGAAGAAGTCAGGGTGTATTTTATAATCGTGGTGCTTGCCACGCTGGCGATTGCGGTCAACGTCACTTCGCTTTACGGAAGTTTCGGACAAGCGGTAAGGTATGCTTTTTTCCAGGTTTCGTCGGTATCCACCACTACGGGGTATGCCACGACGGATTTCAACCTATGGCCGTCTTTCTCCAAAGCACTGCTGCTCGCTCTGATGATGATAGGGGCATGCGCCGGCTCAACCGGCGGCGGATTGAAGGTGGCTCGTCTGATTATTTTATCGAAGTCGGCTTTTGCCGGCGTTAAGAAGATAGCCCGTCCCAGGACGGTCAGTTCCCTGCGTTTCGAAGGCGAACCCGTCAACGAATCGGTACTCGGAACGGTAAAAACCTTTTTTGCGTTGTTTATCGGATGGATAATAATCAGCACCTTATTGATTTCCATAGAAGGCTACGGCGACATCGAAACCAATCTTTCGGCAACCATAGCCTGTTTCAACAATATCGGACCGGGTCTCGGTATCGTGGGACCGATGGGAAATTACGGCGGATATTCCGATTTTTCCAAAATTTTGTTATCGATAAATATGCTGGCAGGCCGTCTGGAAATTTTCCCCGTGATGATTTTGTTCAGTCCCTCGACCTGGAAGAGGCATTGATTACCGCTAAATAAGCAAAAATAAAATAAATTCGTAAAAAAAATTACTTCTCTATTGAAATGAAGTAACCTTTCTGTTATAATTTTAATATAATTTTTTTTACAGGAGACATCATGGGAGAGTACAGTAAATTTATTTCCGAAGTGCGTCGCTCGGTGCCGACGCCGAAAAGTATGGTGCGAGAAGACGGTGTTTGCGAATTCGGGACGTTCGAGAAGGAATTCGAGGAAATGGATCTGGTAAAATTGAAAAAACCCACTTCCTTGCCCGATTGTTTCAACCGTCTGAAATTGTCTTTGTGGGAAGCCGTGGAAGTCAATATGAAAGACGGGATACTGCTTTCTGCGGTATGCGATATGGGACTTTTCGGAAAGGTACTGAGTATTTATTACGATAAAGCGACGCATAAGCTCTACCGTTGGGAAGGTATGCTCAAGAGTAAAGACACTCACGTTGCGGGAAACCTCTTATGTGGCAGCGTCACGGAAGGGGCTATAAAGAAAGGGTATGTGAAGTTCGTCAACACCTTCGAAGACGGGATTTGCGACGTGGAAGGGAAACAGGAAGGAAAGGAAGGTACGTTGGAATATTCTTTCCGCCTTACCAGAATAAGTAAACCCTGCGTGGTAAGCATTCCTTTCGGGAAAAACCGTCCTCTTTACAGTCAGAAAGACTTTTTCAAAGCCGAAGGAAAACTCGTGATCAACGGCGAGGAAAAAATTTCCGACGAAAACACGGTGGCTATCGTAGACGACCATAAAGGATATTACCCCCGTAAAGCTCATTACGACTGGGTCACCACTATGGGCAAAAACGAAGTAAACGGCGAGGAAAAATATTTTGCTTTCAATCTTACCCGCAATCAGTCCATAGACCAGGATAAGTATAACGAGAATCTCATCTGGTTGGAAAACGAAACCAGTTTGCTTCCGCCCATAACTTTTACCCGTTCTCCCTTAAGTAAGGATTTCAAAGGCTACGGGGAATGGAAGATAAAGGACGATTACGGAATGGTGGACGTTACTTTCAAGGTATACGGACAATATGCCATGATCTTACACGCATTGGTGGCGAATATCGATTATTACATAACCTTCGGGGAGTTGGAAGGCTACGTTCTCGACGAAGACGGGAACAAATATGTCCTCGACGGAATGGCGGCTATAGGAGAAGACAAATCGCTGTTGTTCTGAGAAAGGGGAAAGTCCGAAAAGGAAGCGTCGCAAATAAGCGGCGCTTTTTAATTAGGGAAAAAATATTTAACCCGCAATAAAAATTTTCCATAAAATGTTTATGGGAGAAAATATTTATGTGGTGCGGAAAACCACCCGATTGCGGGAAAATAGTATTCATACAAGGACCGAGAGGATATACCGGTCCCAAAGGGGAGACAGGAGCCGTCGGACCTACCGGACCGACGGGAGCTACCGGCCCTGCCGGAAGAAACGGACAGAACGGTATCGGAATTACCGGACCTACGGGACCTGTCGGGGCTACAGGCCCGACATGTCCTGCCGGACAAGGCGGAGGAACGACGGGACCGACGGGAGCGCCGTACGATCCGACGAATTTGCTTTCCGCATACAATTCCGACGCGAATATCAGCGACCAAAGATGATCGCATGTTGATTTACGCAGCCTTTGACGATAAAATATTGTTTATGGACTACTGCGTTTCCGATATACACGGACATTACGATTTGTTTTGCAGGTTGGCGGATAAGATAAAATTCAGTTTCTTAGACGGACTTTTCGTCTTGGGCGACATCATAGACAAAGGGGATTCGAGTATACGACGGGCGAAACTATTGTCTCGTTAAGTAATGTTATTTGTATCTATAGCAACCAAGAATACCATTTTCCGAAACATTATCGTTCTTGGCTGAAGCAGACGGACGACTGCGTTCTCGTAAGGATTATCGTCCGATGCTTGCGCACGAGACTAAACCCGAGCAACTCGTTTAAGATCGACGTTTCAAAGAGCCGTATATACTGCCGAAGGGCAGCAGGTGCGTGATATTCGGACATACGCCCACCGAATACGTTTCCGGGCGAGCAGAAATTATCTTTTATCCTTCGTCCGGGAAAACGGGCGAAGTTCGTACGGTAAAGGATTGCCGTAAGAATCATATAGACACGGGGCATATTTAAGCGGCGTTTTGGTCCGCTGCGACTCGAAGACTTGCGAGCTTTTTATCTTTCGGAGTGAGATGGATTTTTCATACGGAAATACCGTTAATTTGATAAATATTTTAGCGAACCGACGCACGGACAAACGAGGTAAAAAATAGTCATAAAATCTATAAAATCGAAATTAAAACTTGCGATGCTTTAGATGGCATATCATAAAGTAACCGTCCGTATTTATCCGGGAGTTCAGGCTTTCAGCAAAGCAACCGTAAATATCGTGCCTTCGTTGCAGGTGTAGGAAAGTTCTCCGTTCATGGATTCGATTATGGTTTTGCAGATATACAGTCCCAGACCTCCCACATCGGGTTTGTTTTCGGAAATATAAGGTCGGAATACGTCGAGGTCGGAGGGGATACCTTTTCCGTTGTCTTTTACCGAGAGCAGGATCTTATTTTTTTCGGAACGGACGGACAGGGTTATTTCGGTGCAGTCGGCGTGTTCTATGGCGTTGAGAATAATGTTGGTCAAAGCGTTTTCAAGTCCTTGGGTTTTGGCAAAGACGAAAACCGGCTTATCGACGGTATTTTTGAGCAATATCCCGGCGGCTTTGCAGTCGTCGGCGCAGTATTCGTAGAGCTTACGGCAAAGTTCTGCAAGATCGGCAGGACGGGAAGGTTCGGCAAAATAATTGAGTTTTGCATATCCTGAGATCTCGTTAAGGCTGTCGAGGACTTTTTTGTTGTTGGTTTTTACTATGTTGATGAGTTTAAGCTGTTCAGCATCGTTTTCTCTTTCTGATAAGACGCTGAGGTGATTTTCCGTAAAAATCAAAGGCTTTTTCAGATCGTGGGAAATAAACTGCAAAAGTTTGTCCCTTTCGGCGATGACCGCCCTGATGTCTTTTATCTGTCTTTCCACTTCGGAATTAAGATTTGCGGTGATGTAAGAGTTTTCCTTTTCGGTATTTGCTATTATCCGTATAACCGTAATGAACGATACCACCGTAAGGGCGAAATACAGCCAAATGGGAGGGTATTGAAGCACCATAAAAGACGGAGCGATTAAAATGGACGCCACCACGTTAACGGCAGACAATTCCGCACAAACGGTTTGAAGCGGAGAAGGCAGGGCGATATTCTTGAATAAGGGCAAGAAAATGAGGGAAACGACGTAGGAAGAACAAAGTAATTTCAACACAGTCACGGTCACGGAAACGCCGTATTCGGCGGAAAGCCCGATATAAGGTTGGATAAACGCCAGTATAAAGCCGAGGAGATTCAGCAAAATACTCGGCAAGCGAACGGTAAAAGGCATTTTTCCGGACAGCATCATGGCTGCGGCGAAAAGTATCGGAAAACCTGCCGAAAATAAGATCTGATATTTCCATCACATATACAAGAATCCAAATAAAAAACGCTTTTCTCCGGTAAAAGTATCGTTCCAGAAAAATTCTGGAGACCCGGAGAAAGGAAGATGCACGTGAAAAAGAAACTCATCAGCCTGCTGCTGGCCCTGGGTATGCTGGGCGGCACCCAGACCGCCCTGGCGGCAGAGCCCGCCGCCCAGGAGGCGGCCCCCCTGCCCGCCTGGTCCTACGGCATGCTGGCCGACGGCTACTCCCTGGGGCTGTTTGGAGACGAGATCTACACCCAGCACAGCCAGACCGTGACCACGGGGCAGCTGGATACCATGACCAAGGTGGTGGCCGACAAGCTGGCCCTGCTGGAGATGGAGACCCGGCCTGCCGCTGAGGAGGGTCTGGTCATTGACACCACCCGGGGCGGCGTGGTCAACGCCCTCTACCAGGAGGCGGCCGCCTACGCCTTCCCCGGCATCGAGGCGGGGGCGGAGGAGTTTATGACCTCGGTGGGCGCCCTGGCCGGCGACGGCTCCAGCCTGCGCCTGGAGGAGCCCTGCACCCTTCTGGAGGCCGCCGCCATGGCCGACAGCCTGATTCTCAAC
The DNA here is from genome assembly GCA_949285605.1 of uncultured Christensenella sp. Lineage (GTDB taxonomy): Bacteria > Bacillota > Clostridia > Christensenellales > DTU072 > CAG-1782. The sequence continues at coordinate 239 of CASDZI010000051.1, read as the reverse complement.
CTGTACGACCAGCAGAACGCCGGTTCCCTGGGCCTGCTGTGGAAGGCGGACAACGGGGAGGGCAACACCCTGTACCTGCTGGGGAGCATCCACACCGACGTGAACAACACCTACCCCTTCCACAAGCAGCTGCGGGACATCATCCTGAACGCGGACCAGGTGACCTTTGAGCTGGACTTCAACGACCAGGCCCAAATCGCCGAGTTTGCCGCCATGCAGGTGTACTCCGACGGCACCAC
>CASDZI010000050.1:5543-12388 GCA_949285605.1 uncultured Christensenella sp. | reverse complement strand
GGAAGCTTTGCAGGCCAACGGAATAACAGCACGTGCCCTGAACAGCATGAACTCAGATACAGAGAATACCAGCGTACGAATGGAATGCCTGCAGGGAAAAGTAAGACTTCTGTATATATCTCCCGAAAGACTTCTGTCCGAAACGAACTATCTGCTAAGGGACATCAAGATATCACTGTTCGCTATTGACGAGGCGCACTGCATCTCACAATGGGGACATGATTTCCGCCCTGAATACACACAATTGGACGTACTTAGAAAACAGTTTCCTGCCATACCTATAGTTGCACTTACAGCCACAGCCGACAAAATAACGCGCCAGGACATCGTCAGACAACTGAAAATGAACAATCCAGAAATCTTCATTTCATCATTCGACCGTCCTAACCTCAGTCTTGACGTAAAGAAAGGTTACCAGCAAAAAGAGAAAATAAGAATCATAAAAAGATTTATCGAAAGACACGGCACCGATAGCGGCATCATATACTGCATGAGCAGAAAAACCACCGAGAAGGTTGCCGAGTTGCTTTACGACGAAGGATTCGACACAGCAGTATATCATGCCGGACTGTCAAACATCGAACGCGAACAGACTCAGGATGATTTCATCAACGACCGCGTAAAGATAGTATGCGCCACCGTAGCCTTCGGTATGGGAATAGACAAATCAAACGTCAGATGGGTTATCCACTACAACCTTCCGAAAAGCATCGAAAGCTTCTATCAGGAAATAGGACGTGCCGGACGAGATGGCATGAAAAGTGATACAATGCTTTTCTACTCCTTAGGAGATATGATTCAGCTAACCAAATTTGCAGAAGAAAGCAACCAGAAAGAAATAAACATAGAGAAACTGAACCGTATGCAGCAGTATGCCGAAGCCGACATCTGCCGCAGAAGAATCCTGTTGAGCTATTTCGGCGAAACAATGGAACAGGACTGTGGCAACTGCGATGTATGCCGCAACCCACCTGAAAGATTCAACGGTACAATAATCATACAGAAAGCCCTAAGCGCCATTGCACGGACCGGCCAGCAGATAGCCACAGGAACACTAATAGAAATTCTTCGCGGAAACTACACACAGGAAATATCCGAAAAAGGATACGACAGTATCAAAACCTTCGGTGTAGGGAGAGATATACCGTCACGCCACTGGCAGAACTATCTCCTGCAAATGCTAAACATGGGATATATCGAAATAGCATACAATGAAAACAACCATCTGAAAATAACCGAATCCGGTTATAAAGTTCTGTATGGCAAGCAGGAAGCACAATTAGTTGTCATAAAAGAAGATGAGTTCGCACAACAGCGGTTAAAGAAGAAAACTGCCGCTACATCACCCGCACAGATTAAGAAAAATGCTTACAACGCCCAAGAAAGCGAAGACTCTCTTTTTGAGACACTACGCCTTCTGCGCCTCAAACTGGCGGAGCAGGAAGCAATACCGTTACTTACGATTCTGTTTTACCCGAATTGCACATTGTGCCTAACCGTAACGGATACAATTTTCTCGGATATTTCAGCGAAGCCGACGGCGAGGGAACTTGTTACTACGACAAAAACGGATCGCCTGCGGAAGGATTGGAATATACTGTTGCCGACAATTTGAGGATTTACGCTCACTGGTCGCCTATCGGTTATACCGTAGTGCTTTACAGCGAGGGGAATTATATTTCTTCACTGGAATGTACGTTCGGTTCGCTCACTCTTCCCTCCGCCGCAACGCTCGGGCTTACCCGTAAAAACTACGATTTCGTAGGCTGGAATATTTACGACGAACAGAACTGGAGTATGTATTCCGCCGACAGAGAATATAAAGTGGGTCTCACCGACGAAAACGGAGCGGAAGTGACGGTATATGCCGCTTGGGCGGAACGCCCCTTATATATATTGAACTTCGACGCCAACGGCGGAACGGGCGCTCCCGCAACGGTACAAATTCATCAAGGCGAAACGGTGGCTCTCTCGGAACAGATCCCCGTAAGGGAAAATTACACCTTTTCGGGCTGGGCTTCTTCGGCGGACAAAAGCGAGGCGGAATATTTACCCGGAGGAGAATTTACAATTAGCGATAAAGCTGTGACGCTGTATGCCGTATGGTTGAAAAACCCCGCTCTTTCTTATGACGCAAACGACGGAGCGTTTAACTCGGATATTATCGTTACATATCCCAAAATTGGACAAACGGTAACCTTAACGTCCTCTGTTCCGTACAGGCGGGGTTATGACTTCTTGGGTTGGGCGACGACCTCAGAGGCAAACGAAGCCGATTGCTTATCGACTTTTGTTATGCCGGAAGCGGATACCGTGCTTTATGCGGTTTGGAAAATACAAAGGTTCGTGCTTACAATTTCCGCACCCGCAGGATATACCGTCGAGGGCATTTCCGACGGAAGCGAAGCGGAATTCGGCACGGAAATAAGTTTTACCGTTACGGGAGAAAACGCAGTAGTATATGTCAACGGTACCATACTTTCGCCCGAGCAGGGAGTTTACAGCTACGAGATAAAGGAGAATACGGAAATTAAAATTTCCGACGGCACGGTGCTGTTTTTACTGTATTCGGCTAACGGCGGCGAAGGTGCGCCTACCGACGCAGGAAGTTATGCGTCCGGAGACGAGGCGACGGTTGCGCAAGCTCCCGATATTTCGAGAAAAGGTTATGCGTTCCTCGGCTGGTCCACCGATAAGGAAGCCACCGAAAAGGAATTTTCCGAGGGGGACTCGATAACTTTCTCTTCCGAAACCATAACGCTCTATGCGGTATGGTCGGCTAACGTATATTACGTTAAATATAATTCCGAAGAGGTGGTCAGCGCTACGACGAGTACTTTTTATTACGACGAGACGGGCGTTCTGGCTACCGACTTATTCGAGAAGAGAGGATACACGTTCGTAGGCTGGGCGGTCGAAGAAGGCGGCGATGCGGTTTATTCCGAAGGTGCGGAAGTGAGAAATCTTTCTGACGTAAAAGAAGCGGAAATTACCCTTTACGCAGTATGGAAACCCACCGTCACCGAAGTCATATTCGATTTTACCGGAGGGACGGAAGGCAGCGAAAGCATGGCGATAGCGTTCGGGACTTCGCCCGAGACCGAAACCATCGTACCGCCCGTCAAAAAAGGATATATTTTCTTAGGTTATTATACCGCCCCCAACGCCGAGGAGGGGATATGCGTTTTCGACGAAAATATGAATCTGGTGGACGGTCTGTCGGGCTTTTCCCGGAAGGCGAGAAGCACGTCGGCAGAAAACAGCAGCTGGGAACTGAACGAAGAAAGCATAACCCTTTATGCCGTTTACGCAGGCGTTAAATATACCGTTATCTACATTGAAGGCGGAGTAGAGAAAGGACGTCAGGACGCCGTTTACGGCGAGGCCTTTTCCTTGTTGACTGCGTCTTCCCTGGGAATAATCGCTCCCGAAAATCATACTTTTGCAGGTTGGTCGGTAGTACCGGAAGGAGTCGTTGCCTACGCAGACGGACAGGAAATTACCAACGGACTTGCAGAAACCGAAGGAGCGGAATTCTACCTTTACGCTATTTTTGAAGAAAACGAAAAAATACGTGTTTTTTACGATGCCAACGGCGGAATGAATGCGCCCGTCGATAATAACGTTTATTATGTAAATACCGACATAAGTTTAAGTTCGGTTATACCCGAAAAAGAAGGTTATATCTTCGCAGGTTGGGGATACGACAACAAAAACGTTGTATTTGCTTATTCCGCCGAAAACGGTGCTTTTACTCCGTCAATTTTCCGGGCGAAAGAAGACGTAAGACTGTATGCGGTATGGACGGAGGGAGAACTCCTTCAATCGCAAATCGACGACATACGCACGATAACCGACGAACTCGGGATCGCGATCGAGGGATTACAGGCGAAGGACACCGAGATAGACGAACAAATAACGGTATTGTTGAACAGAATTATTGCCGCAGAAGGAGCTATGCAAAGCCCCGACGAAACTTTTGCCACCGACGAAGAACTTGCTTCCGCCATTAACGCATTGAAAGGCGTACTCGAAGAAGCGGATAATGCGTTGCAGAACGCAATAAACGAGGTGCAAGCCAATCTCGATACGGCTGTAAGCGAACTTAACGGAAGTCTGACTTCAAAAGTTGAAACGCTTAACGAAAAAATATCCGCACTCGACACGGCGTACAAAGCCGCAGATACGCTGATAAAATCGGATATAGCCGCCCTTAAACAAGCCGATAGCGGTATAAAAACCGACCTGACCGCACTCGATAATGCATACAAAGCGGCGGATGAAGCGTTACGGGAAGCTATAGCCGCCGTACAGACCAACCTCGACGAAGCGGTCAGCGAACTCAAAGAAAGTATCGCCGCCGAAGCGGGCACTCTCAACGGGAGCATAACCGCCAACGTCGGTACGCTTAACGAAAAAATAGCCGCACTCGATACGGCATACAAAGCCGCAGATACGCTGATAAATTCCGATATATCCGCACTTAAAGAAGCCGACAGCGGTATAAAAACCGACCTGACCGCCCTCGATACGGCGTATAAGGCAGCGGACAATGCGCTTAATGCGGCAATAAAAACGGTGCAAACCAATCTCGACAGGGCGGTAACGGACCTGAACGGCAGTCTGGATTCCGAAGTCAACGCCCTTAACGAAAAGATAGCCGCCCTGGATGCCGCCTACAAAGCTGCGGACACGTTGTTGAAATCGGAAATAGCCGCTCTCAACGGGAACAACGAAAACACGGAAGCGGGTTTAGCCGCACTGGAAACGGCGTTCACCTCGGCGGACGCAACGCTTAAAACCGCTATTGAGAATTTGCAGAAGAAACTCGACTCCGTACAAGACGAACTTGAGGGGAAAGACAAGTTTTTGGAAACGGAAATAAGCAATATAACTGCGGAAAACGACAGACTTGCAAAGATCTATATGTGGATAAACATAGCTCTCGGCGTCTGTGCGACGGTTTTGCTCGTCACTTTGATAATAAAAGCCGTCAAAGCCAAAAAAAACGAATGATCTGAGAGGGTAAAGGGATGAGCGGAATAATGTATTACTGTTTTGCCGCAGTCGGGAGTCGATTTCTGGTCACGTCGGTCTTGCTGACAATAACTTGTCTTGCAAGCATACACTTATATTTGTTTCTCGTACGCAGAAAGAAAACGCAGGACGACGAGAAATACGTTTTGGCAGCATTGCAGGAAGAAAGCGAGGGGAGCGTTGTAGCGGACGTTGCGGAAGCAGTTGCCGAGGCGGAAAGGGCGGTATGTCCGGTGACGGCAAGTCCGTCGGAGCGGAACGACGAGGTTCTTTTCGGCAGGTACGAAAAGTCTTTTCTCGCAAAACTCATTCGTTCAACCGACGAGGTTAAGAGTTATTATGCCGAAATAGCGAATGTTTTGCTGAAATATAAAAAGGTACGCAACAGGATCTCTTGGGCGAATTCGTCTTTCTTTGCAGGACGGCAAACCGTAGCGAAATTTGCTTTAAGGGGCAAAACCATGTATTTGTATTTTGCTTTGGAGCCTGCGGAGTTTTCCGAAAACCGTTTCATAACGGACGCTTCCGACGTCAAAAGGTACGAGAAGGTTCCCGTCAGGATAAAGGTACGTTCTAAAAGGGGGGTAGGGCTTGCCAAAAAGCTCATCGGTTTTCTTACAGAGAAATTCGCCCTTGTCGAAAGAACCGACGCAAGTCCGTCCGTAAGCGCAGAAGATTATCCTTACGATACCCTGAAGAATTTATTGAAACGAAAACTCATCAGGCTTAAGACGTCGGACGGAAGGATAATATACGACGACGAACCCGTCGAATGGGAAAGCATAACGAGACGTGAGTCCGTCCGAGCCGAAGAAGCCGCCGTTCTTTTGACCGACGAAAAAGCCGAAGCTGCGATGGAAGAGGAGATGGAATTTGTATACGCAAGGCCGAAGGGGATAATAAACGTAGATACGCTGTCCCGTAATTTTCTTCCGAACGAAACCGTGACCGTCGAAGCGTTGAAAGCAAAGAACCTTATAGGCAAATCGGTAAATTACGTTAAAGTGCTTGCGAGGGGAGTACTGGACAAACCGTTGACGGTAAAAATGCCCGACTTTTCCTTAGACGCCATAAAGATGATAATACTTACCGGAGGGAAAGCCGTTAAGATAAAAAAAGCAAAAAATTCCTCTTCCGAAAGGTAGCCGTCTCAAGTTTTTCTCGGAGAACCTCGTACCGAGGGGCAATGGACTTACTTTTCTTTTTCGTCACCCGACAGGTCATCGTCGTCGGAAGCGTTTTTCAAATATTCCTCCACGGCTTTTCTCGAAATTTCCTCGATTTTCTTTTGACGTTCGGACGAATCGGTTTCCTCTTTCGAAGAAGTTTTCAGAGTAATGATCAGTCTGATCACAAGAAATATGAGAATACCGCCCAGCGGCAATATCAACAGGAGCAGGCTTGCCGTGGTTCCGCTGAAAATTTTATACACGAAAGAGAGCAGATCGCTTTTGGCGACCATGACGGAATCGATATTTTCAACGGGAACGGGAAGATCCTCCGCCGCCCCGGGTTTATCTCCTTTTGTGGTGACGGCATATATTCCGTATTCCTCGTCGAAATGGACGCCTTCCACTATCCTGTGGGTAATGCTGTAGCCTTTCATTTCTCCGTATGCCGCCGTATAGGTTATGACGTCGCCGATTTTCAGTTCGGCTGCGGAAGCGGAGTCATAATCCACCGCGCGAGAAATTATCAGGTCGCCCACTTCGAGTTCAGGAGTCATGCTGTCGGTCGCTATAACATAAAAACGGTATCCGAAAATAGTAGGTCGGTTACCCGAACGAACACTTATAACCACAAATACG
>CASDZI010000050.1:0-5517 GCA_949285605.1 uncultured Christensenella sp. | reverse complement strand
TGACGAAAATTGCCGTCAACAGAATATTGACGGCGTAAGAGATACCTTTTTTTAGTTTACTGCGGGCAGGAGAGGACATATATTTAATTATTTTTTCTTGGAAAACATTTGTTTAAGTTTTCTTTTGCGAATATCTTTTCTGCGTTTGCGTATTTCTTTTTCGTAACCGGAAAGTATGCGTTCGATACTTTCGGGCGAACGGTTTTGACGGCATAAATTCAGGACGGCGGAAAAATCTTCCGCTCTTTCCGCGGCAAGACCTTCTCCGAAAATGAATTTAATCATATCGAGCCGTTCTTTGGTTTTCTTTTCGGAATTGTGTATTTTGCGAATTTCCTCTTTTTCGGCATTGTGAATATCGGTGAAAGCGTTTTTCAACCCGAGTTGATAAACCGCATTGTAAAATTCTTCCCAGAATTTTTCGTTCTGCGCAGACAGATCGGAGAGGGTATTCTGCTGTTCTTTTTTTATGCGGATCGCCGCTTCGTCGTATTCTTTGGCGATTTTTTCATCGGAGAGTTTTTGTTTTTCCGCAGCGGCTATTTTTATCTCGGCGTCGGCTTTCTTTCTGGACAAAGCTTCTCTTTCCGCTCTCAGGGCTTCCTGTTCGTCGTGGAAAGCTTTCACCGCTTCGTCGTATTCTTTTTGAGCGGTGTTGCGTCTGGTTTCGGCTTCGGAGCACAATTCCGCCGCCTTTTTGGCATTTTCTTCGGCTTTAGCCATAAGGTTATCCATAAATGCCGTTTCTTCCAGGACGAGTTTTTCTCTGCGGAGGCGTTCGGCTTCTTGTTTTTTGCGTTGCAATTCGGCTTTCTCGGCAAGTATTCTTTCTTCTTCGGCAAGGCGAGCGAGCCGTTCTGCCGTTTCTTTTTCCAGCCTTTTAGCCTCTAACCGCATACGGGCGGCGGCATGGCGTTTTCTTCTTTCGATCTCTTGCTCTTCTCTTAAGGCAAGTTGTTTGGCTTTAGCTTCGTCTTCGAGTTGTTTTGCGATAAGCTTTTTACGGGTTTCGTTGTTTTTATGAATTTTATTGATACGGACCTGGCGTAAAACTCTGTCCAAAGCCCCGTTGATTTTGCTTATTTCGGCGCTTGTGAGGTCGTTTTCCGAGGGGAGACGGGTATATATTCGTTTCAGTTCCTTCAGATCCATTTTCAGGAGAGGGAAGTCGTCCGGAACGAAATCGTCTATATTTTTTGTGACGTATTCGTCTGCTTGCAGTTTATCTCTTTCCTTTGCGCTTTCCGCCGTATCCCCGAGTTTTTTCGTAGCGGCGATGGATTGCATCAGCACGGTATTCAGGAATATGAGTCCTCTGTATTTATCGGCGAGCGAAGGCGATAATTCGCTTTCCTCGGTCGAAACCTCTATTTTGTAATCCATTTTTTCGTTGGTTTCGATATACTGCCACAAGACCAGAGCTTTTTTGAAGTTGGGGTCTTTCAATATGACGTTGGTTCTGGTAATGGGCGGACGGACGAGGGCGCAGGAACGCATTTCCTTTGCGAAAGGGCTGCTAAGGAAGTCGCTTATTATATTTTTTATACGCACAACTCTTTCCAAATTGGTGGGCGTGCCTTTCGTTTTGGATTGAAGGACGTTTTCAAAGGGGAAATTGGCGTTGCTGGTCAGTTTGTAGCAAACTTTGTTACCGTCGATATTGAACTCGCTGGAAATGTCTACGCCCAACTCTCCGCTCTGCATAAGCGCATTTTTTATGGCGTTGAATCTGGAGTCTATGAAGTCTTTTAACTTCAGCAAAAGGGTGTAGATGAAACGGTTTTCGTAAATTTCGAAACTTTCTTCTTTACTGGTATTCAGGATTTTGGAGGGCACGACCATCCCCGTCCGCTTATCGACGTTGGAGATGAGGTTGGTGTGCTGGGAAAGATGCTTTACGCTTTCCACCGAAATGCTCCTCGCCAGGCTGATGTCCACTATGTCTTCTTCGATAACGATAAATTTACGGGGATTGCGGATGATGGTGTCGAGGGCGACTATGCAATCTTCGAGGGTATCTATCCAGTCGGAGGAGTAGTTCCTTTTATTGAACACCTGTGAAACGGTGAATTTATTTTTTCCCGAGGAAATAGCCTCCGCATAAGCAGGATAAAGCTCGTCCTGTTTCAGAAGATTGTTGATACGGAAAATAATTTCTTCGTAAATTTTGTTGTCTGCCATAATGAAATTACCAATCAGAACAATTTCTTGAGTCGAGTAAGATATTCCTTACATTCCGTCATATTTTCTTCCCCGAAATGGTCGTTCAGGTACTGAATATAGTCGTCCACTTCGTCACGGATATAGGCGAGGTTGAGGCTTTCGAACTTACGGAGAATTTTGTTACACAGAACGTAATCGAGTCCGTCTATTTCGGTCCCGCCGCAAGCGACGTAAACCGGCACGAATTCCCGCAACTGTTTTACGATACGGTTACCGAACGCCAAACGGAAATGTTCGATAACGTAATTATCCATTTCTTCGAATTTTTTAATATTCTCGTCGCTTACTTTATAATCTTCCTGAGCTTTAGCAAATAACGCTTCGAGATGTTTATAGGAAATAGGCAATCCTTCGGTCAAAGGAGCTTCGAAGGGTTCGGCTTTCGAATTTATATTGATGGGCATACCACGGTCGTAAACCTTATCGGAGATGGCGAAAGTGGAGTCGTCGTTGTTTGCCGTTCCGACGAACCACATATTTTCCGGGAGACGGAAACGGCCTTTGACGACGTGTTTCGGGTCGCTCGGCCAGCCGCTGGGAACGAGGTCGACCACCCATTGATCGCGGGAGGGCATTTCCAGAATGGAGAGCATTTCGGCAAAATAATATTCCACACGGGCGATATTCATTTCGTCGAGAACGGTAAGATACACGTCCTCCCTGTAAGTTGCGTCATACATCGCTTTCAGCACTTCGGTTTCGTTAAATCTTTTGGTAAATTCGTTGAAGTAACCGAATAGCTCGGTACGGTCACGCCAGGAAGGCTGTACCGAAGCGATGGTGGTGGGGTTTTTCAGAAAGTGGCCGATACATTCGGGAAGAGAGGTTTTACCCGTACCGGAAATACCTTGTAAAATAATAAGTCTGGTGGTCGCCATGGAGGAGAAGAAGAGACGTATTATTTTCGGGTCATAATAAAGGTGACGCCAGGGACGATCGGGGTTGTTGGCGGCATAGTTACGGAAGCGTTCGCAGATTTGTTGTAAATTATAGGAATTGTCGAATTCGATAGGAGTGTATGAAGGGTCGAGATAAATATTGTCGACTTCGGTAAGTTTATAGAAACGGCTTTCTCCTTCTTTTTTCTCGCTGGAAGTGTCCTCTCCTTCTTCGCCTTCGAGAATGTCGTATCCTTGATACGCTATCTTGAGACCGAGGATACGATCTTTTTCCTTAGTGGTTTTGACAAGTTCTTTTTTAAGGGAATTGATTTCGTCCACCAAATCCTGATTGAGGACCTTATCGCCGAAGATTTTCTTAAACAGTCGTTTTCCGAAGAAAATCGCCAGCCAAAGCATAACGCAGAAAACGGCGATCACTACGATGAAACATATTATGGCGCCGACGAGTTGTCCCGTGGACATCATAGGCTTATAGGTATTGAAAACCGTTATGTAAGCCGGTATATCGAACATCTGATAAATTGCGCCGAGTATTCCTCCGCGGTTACCGACAACGGAATCGGAATAGAAAAAGCCTAAAATTCCTCCGAAGAAGATTTTACAGAATTCCGAAAAAAACTTAGCGAAAGTACTTACCATAATACAATTCCTTTATAGTTGCCTTAGCGGCGAGTGATGTCGTAACATAATTTTCATGCGACGTAGTATCCTTTGAACACGAGATCGGAAAGGACAGCTTCTTTTGAAATATCGGCGTCGCCGACGCTGACGCCGTCAAACCAGACCGCAAGAGAAACCGAAACGCTCGTCAATGCGTCCAAGGTAAACAGAACCGAATCGCGGACGTACAGCACGGACGTGTCGGACGGCGTAGAGGAAACGGGTTCTCCTGCGGTAATTTCGCCGTAATGTATTCCTTCGGGGTCGGAGCAAAGTATGCCTTCGAAGACGCCGTCTACGAATACGGCTATACGGATTTTGTCGGCGAGGTCACCGCTTGTACGGAATTCGAGGGTGACGTTCTGAGCGACGGACTGATTTTTGTTATAAACGTAAAACTCCGTCTGTTCGTAATCGAAAGGGGATCGGCATAGATAGGGGGCAACTTGTTCTCCGTCGATCTGATAGACGGCTCCGCTTTCGAGGTTTATTTGAGCCGAGGTAATACAGGAAGAGGCGAACTGCTCGTAAGTAGTAACTCCGAGCTCGGGCAAAACGGAGGGGATAAGTGCCGGTATAAGGGCATTATTGTCGGCAGGAGAAGCGAATTCGAGATGAAAAGAGTCGTTTACGTTACTATCCCAACTTATCGAAAGATCTCCCTCACGGGAGTCGGTGTCGGCGGTAAAGGAAATACTGCTTAAGTTGACGACGTTGCTTGCGGAAAACCAAGCGAACGTAGCCGTGCTTAACGCTATCAGCAAAACCAAAATAAAAAGTAGCGTAGAAAATAATAATGACTTTTTCATACTACCTCCTCGGGAATACCGCTAAAAACCATGGAAAAGGAAGTTTCCTTTCCGCCGTCCTCGTCTTGCATGCAAACTCCGTCCAGCCATATAACGAATTTGAGAGTAGCATATCCGTTTGCAGGTACGGAAAATACAAGCTCTCCGTCGGACAAACATACGTCGTCGAGACGAAGAGTGTCGTCGATTTTGGACCCTGCCTCTATAGCTCCGTAATAAATAGGATTTTCGCCGAGAATGCCTTTCAAGGAATAATCGCCGTTTTCATAGAGAAAGACCGCCATTTTGAGCTTTCCCGCAAGTTCGCCTTCCAAAGTATAGGAAAGGGAAACCGAAATTGAAGCGGACGGGTTTTTGTTGATGAGATAGACTTCTTTGCTTTCGCCGCCGGTCAGGATATGAGGTTCGACGGCGGTTCCTACAAATTTGGTTATCAGTTCCCCGTATTCGTTAGCGGTCTGTGCCGTGGTATTGAATTTTAGAAAATCGGCTAAAAGGATATTCCCCTGAGGTGCGGAGACGGGGATCATGGGGCTTAAGGACTCGGGAGAGTCGAAGGTGACGGAATAGGAAGTTGTTTCGTCGGGAGAAAAACCTATGGCAAGGTCGCCGTTGGGAGCGTTGCCGTAGGCGGTAAATACGATGTTTTCCGCAGAGACACGGGAGGAAATGGAATACCATGCGTAAGTAGCCGTACTCAGTACGACCATCAACAACAGAGTAAGCAACAGAGATATCGCTATTCTTACCAGCCAGTTTGTTTTACGCATATAACTCCTAACTGTATTGTTCGAAGCCGAAATCCACCGTTATGGTCCCGTGAAGAATGCTGTCCACGCAGTCGGGATCCCACCCTTCGAGCCAGATTATTATGGAATATTTTACGGTTTCGCCGGGTTGTATTTCCAGTCCCGTATTGTATA
>CASDZI010000049.1 GCA_949285605.1 uncultured Christensenella sp. | reverse complement strand
AAATTATTTCGAGATTAATAAATTTTTAGTTTCGGGAAAAAATCTTTACTTATTGCGATTGAGCAAAAAAGCACATAGATCCCGTAAATTATCGGCGTCGTCAAAGGGCTCCAACGCTTTAAGAGCCAATTCTCCGAGTTTAGCAACCGTTTTTTCGGTATGCTCCTTGCCCATAACGCCCAAATATGATTTAGGTTCGCATTTCTTTTCGTCAAGCAAATCGTCTTTTAATTGAAAGCACAACCCCATAGCCGAAGCAAAGGTCCCGAGACAATTGAATTTTTTCCTGTCCGAACAAACGTATGCCGGAGCGAGAGCGGCGGCACAGATCAACGCACCGGTTTTTTTCATGCACAGCTCGGTGATCAACGCTTCATCGAACTCGTCGTTGGAAAACTCGATGGCCTGACCGCCTATCATTCCTTCGGCACCGGCACACTTTGCAACGTACGAAGCCGCCAAACCTAGTTCGGGATTGTTTTTTACTGCTTCGAACATATTTTCGAAAGCAAGATTCAAGAGCGCGTCCCCCGCAAGCAACGCCAACGCTTCGCCGAAGGCTTTGTGACAGGATGTCTTACCTCTGCGAAAATCGTCGTCGTCCATACAAGGAAGATCGTCGTGTATCAGACTGTAAGTGTGGATAAGTTCCAAAGAAACAGCCAAAGGCATTATTTTCTTACAATCGACACCGCAAAACTCTGCCGACAGCAGCATAAGGTAAGGTCTGACTCTCTTCCCGGCCGAAAAGACCGAATACTCCATAGCGGAAAAAAGTTTATCGGGATATAACGCCTTCTTTTCCGAAAACAGTTTTTTTAACTCCGACTCCGTTTCGTTCAGATAAAAATCAATCATCTTCGACCTCGGTTTCCGCTTGAAGTTTCTCAAGATCCTTATTAAGAACTTCCATTTTACCTTTGGCTTCGTTGAGCTCCTTTATGCTTTCTTTAGCAAGCTCCAGCCCTCTGCCGTATAAAGCCAACCCTTCCTCGACACCGATTTTTTCTTCGGAAAGTTTTTTGATTATTTGCTCCAATTCTTTAGCGTTTTTTTCGTAATTCATAAGATTACTCCTTCACAATTTTTGCATTAACTTTACCGTCTATACCTATAATACTTATCTTATCGTTTTCTTTAAGTTCTTTAGTTTTATAGACATATTTATCATTAGAAATTATTCTAAAATAGCCCTTATTTAATAACTTTAATGGATTAAGACTTTCAATATAAGATAATTTTTGTAATAAATTGTTTTCTTCTCGCTCAAAACTTAAATTTTGATAAATTTTTATCTTTTCTATCGTTTTTAATATGAATTCCTTTTCTTCTGAAATAATATCTTCAGTGATTTCCTGCATTTCTTCACAATTTTCGACAAAATCCTCTATGATATTGTTCAAATAATAATTAACTTTATTTGAAATAGATTTTATTTTTTGAAGAATAGATATTTTCAGATTTTGCACGCTATATCCTATTTTTTCGGCGGCGGCGGTAGGGGTTATCGCACGATAATCGGCTACAAAATCACAAAGCGTATAGTCCGTTTCGTGCCCGATTGCGCTTATCACCGGAGTTTGCGCCGAATATATAGCCCTCACCAATTTTTCGTCGTTAAAATAAAATAGATCTTCGGTAGAGCCGCCTCCCCTTGCTATTACGATAACGTCAAAACCGTATTCGTCGGCGTTATTCAACGCCTGCAAAATGTCGTTTACGCAACTTTCTCCCTGCACCCGCACGTCGACGACGGTTATGTCGGTCACGGAATTATATTTGCGGACGGTTGTGATGAAGTCTTGGACCGCAGCTCCTTTTATGCTTGTTATTACCGCCACTCTTTTGGGAAATTCCGGTAATTCCTTCTTATGAAGTTCGGAAAAAAGTCCTTCCTTTTCCAGACGGTCTTTCAATTCCGCCAGTTGTTTGTTTATCAGTCCGGTCCCGAAATAGGAAACCTCGAAGGCTTTTAAGTTCACCTGTCCGTTTTTGACGTAATAATCCACGCTGCCACGCACGAGAACTTTATCCCCGTTTACGGGGACGAATTTATCTTTTACGTTGAAATAAGCTATTTTGATCTGACTTGCTTTGTCTTTTAGGGTAAAATAGCAATGACCGTTTACCACTGAGCAACCGCTGACTTCGCCCACTACGGGCACGTTTTTAAGCAGTTCTTCGTTCAGAAAAACATTATTGATATAGAAATTGAGCTCTTCTACGGTAATATAATTTCTATCAGTCATTCCATAAAAAAAGCATCGACGGTGTTTTTCATAAGCATAGCGACCGTCATCGGCCCGACTCCGCCTGGAACCGGGGTTATATAGGAACATTTGTCCTTTACGTTCTCAAAATCCACGTCTCCGCAGAGTTTTCCGTCCACTCGGTTGATTCCAACGTCGATAACGACCGCACCGTCTTTGACCATATCGGCTTTAACGAAACGAGGTTTTCCCATTGCCACCACCAGAACGTCCGCTTTAGAAGTAATTTCTCCGATATTCTGCGTTTTGGAATGCGTGACCGTGACGGTAGCGTTTTCTTTCAGAAGCATTATCGCCATGGGTTTCCCAACGGTATTGCTCCGCCCTATAACGACGGCATTTTTTCCCGACAGCGGAACGGAATAATATTTCAATAACTGCATAACTCCGCTCGGAGTGCAACTCGGAAAACATTTTTCCCCCAGTAAAAGTTTACCCGTCTGATAAGGACTGAAACCGTCCACGTCTTTTTTCGGGTCTATTTTCGAAAGAATTTTTCTTTCGTCCAGATGTTTCGGCAGAGGTAACTGCACTAAAATTCCATATATGTCTTTATCGTCGTTCAGTTTGTCGATAATATCGATAATTTCCTTTTCGGAAACGTCTTCCGGCAATTCGTAACTGAAACTTTTGATGCCTACTTCCCGGCAGGAATTGATTTTGTTCCTGACGTAGACTTTACTGGCGGGATCTTCGCCTACGATAATAACGGCAAGACCGCAGGTCTTACCTGCGGCTATAAAGGGTTCCAATTCTTTTTTCAAGTCGCTTTTCAATTCTGCTGCGACCTTTTTTCCGTCGATCAGTATCATTTTTTCTCCGAAAGATCTTTATTTACCGCCGATAAAATACCGTTGACGAAAACGTAGCTTTTATCGGTGGAATATTTTTTCACCAAATCCACGGCTTCGTTTATGCTGACTGCCATCGGGATGTCGTCCATATATTTCATTTCGTAAACGGCGAGCAACAATGCACTTAAATCGGGTTTATATATTCGGTCCAAAGCAAAACCTTGGGAATATCCGGATATTAATTCGGAAAGTTCGTCGTAGCGGTTGATGACGCCGTAATAAACTTTTTCCATATAAGCCACGTCGCTATCGTCCATTTCGCCCAAAGAAAATACCGAATAAGTTCTGTTATTCGGCGTTTTATTAAATAAAAATTCAAAAATCAATTTATAAGTGTTCTCTCTGGCTATTTTTCTGGACATATCTCCTCACTTCAGGCAAAAATCACGTTGGATACGTTGACGTTGATGTTCTTTATTTTGAACGGGGTACTTTCTTTAATGAGCCCGATGATATTTTCCTGAAGTTTACAGACGACCTGCGGAACGGCATAACCGTAACGTACGTTGATATACACGTCCACGGTAACTTCGTTATCGTAAATATAAACGTGAATATTTTTGGTATTCATTGTCGCCATCCCGAATTTCGATTTTATCGCATTGTATTCTCTCGCCACGCCTTCGGTCTGAGCAATAGCCGTATTGACGAAAGAAACGATCATATTTTTATATCGGGACAAATCTTCTTGCTTAATCGAGTCTCTCATAATATACCTCGCTAAAAAGTATATCATAAGAGACCCTTCAAAAGCAAGCGATATGTTTTATACGTAAGGGATAACGATGACGTTTTCGCAGGTAAAATCGGTTTCGGATTCGATAATATCCATTATCTGTGCGGTCTCTTCCAACGTCAGTTCGCTGTCGGCCACCACTACGTTCACGTTTTCGCTGCTGATGGTCACCACGCAATCGGAAAATCCTTTTGCCTTGATAAGACCTTCCAGGGCGAGTTCGGTTTCCATACACCCTACGAGTTCGAGTTTTTTGTTCTGTGCGCCGGTAATGGTTTCCTCATTGGAATTGGCACTGGAGATTATATCTTCCAAATAGAGGATTTCCTGGGCTCGGGTCGCTTCCCGATCCGTTCTGTAAGTTTCAAAGAACGTGGGAAGTCCTGCGTCGACGGGCTCTTGATCGGCCTGGTTTTGTTTTACCGTCAGAAAATAGTTCAGACAGCCTGTCGCAACCAACAACACGACGAGAGAAACAAGAATAATGATTTTTTTCTTGTTGACTTTAATATTTTTGATACCTTTCATAAAACTGCCTCCATGTATGTTTTATTGTTTTTATTTCATAGGATAAATTTCCACGCAGGAAGCGCTTACCTGTAAAACCGCCTGCACCGCACGCATTATGGCAAGTCTCGTCACGGCGTTGTCCGCTCCTTCTGCAACAACTATCACTCCGAGGATTTCCGGCATGAGTTCTTTAACGACGTAAGGTTCGCTTTTTCCGCTGTTGTTTACGATTATGGGTGACTCCGTGGAGCTTGTCGTGCTCGTCACGTTCCCCGAACCGCTTTGCGAAGTACTCGTATTCGTGGTAACGGTATTTGCGGTAATTTTTTCTCCGCTGGACTTCGCCGTTATGAGAACAGACGATTTCCCTACGCCCTCTATATCCGATAAAACCGCCGCAAGTTTCCCTTCCAGTTCCGATACGGAAACGCTCTGCTGTTCCTCCGATACGCTTTCCTTAACGTCGTTTTCTTCGCTTGAAACGGACTTTCCGCCTACTCCTGCAAAAATTATTATCATTAACGCTACGGCTATGACCCCGATTATTATCTCGATGTGTTTTATCGATTTTATTTTTTCTATAAGGTCTTTTATTTTGGTTTTGTTTTTAGATTCCGCCATAAATAATAACTTTATCCTCCGATACGGTTAATATTTCGCAGACCGTTTCTTTGATCTTCTCGGTAAGTATTATATTCTCCTCGTAACCCGTTATGACTGACGCTTGTAAGTTTACGGTTATATAGCTTATACGAGTCGTCTCTCCGTCGTCGTAAGTATAGATATTCACCTCGGCGTCTTTTATTCCTACTGATGACAATTCCGTTTCCACCTGTCTCTCCGCTTCCTGTTTTTTCATTCCGTCGATTGCGGCAAGTGCGTTTTCGTCGACAATTATTACGTTTGTCTCCGTTTGCGGCAACATATCGGACAGCGAAAAATCGTTTTTCACGAATTTTATGACAGGAAGAAAGACAACGCAAATTATCACTAAACTCAATACGCCGGTAACGTATTTCTTGATTTTTCCTTCGGAAAGCAACAATTCAAGCAAAACCGACAAAAGCACTGCTGCCGTCACGCTCAAAAGCCATTCTTTCATATCACCCCGAAATTACAAGTATAAATAATCATCATTACGATCAGTAATGCCGCAAATGCGGCACATAGGACTGCGACTATGAGAATTTTGAAACTGTCGGCTACGACGTATAGCAACGAAGAAAATTTCTCGTCGGAAAGAGGTTGCAGCACTGCGGCGGTAAATTTAAGTCCGAGCATCAGAATAACCGTCTTGAGAAGCGGAATAAGCACGGCAAAAAGTAAAATAAGTATTGCGCATAATCCCAAGGCGTTTTTAACCACAATGCAGCCAGCCAGAACTATATCGAAACCGTCTTTCAGATAATTCCCTATTATCGGCACATAGCTTGACAAAGCGAATTTGGCGCCTCGGATGGCAAGATTGTCTAATCCTGCCCCGGTTATTCCTTGCGAAGTCAATAAAGTAACGAACGTCCCGAAAGCTATGCCGGTGATCCACTCCGCCGCACTTTTTACGGTTTTGGAAAATTTATCGAGTTTTACGTTTTCCGAGAGATGTCCTACTATCGAAAAGACAAAGGTTATATAAAAAAGCGGCATAATGACCGTTTTAATCAGAACTATCAACACGTTGCCGAAAATCAGAATCATCGGTTGGTATACCGCTGCGGACGCACTTCCGCCCAAAGCCGTTACGAGCGTTATCATAATCGGAAAAGATACTTCGGAAAATTTTCCCATAAATTCGAAAGTCTTTACGGCGGAAGTAATGTTTTTTGCGGTCATGGCGCCTATGACCGTGACCACCAACCCGAAACACGCCAAATAAAGTATTTTTTGAGTTGAAGAGGAGGAAAATCCCGAATTTAGGTTTTGCAAAACCGAATAAAGAAAGGCAAAAAGCGCTATCAACAACAGTTGCGGCAATATGTTTACCGTTTCGCCCAAAACGATTTCGGTACAAAATTTAGCGAAATATGAAAAATCAAATTCGGATTTTCCTGCGAGAATATCGTTTACCAGAGTTCTTATGCTGTTTGCCACGGTAACGTCGTTGTATTCTTTCAGCAAGGTAAGCAGCTCGTCGAACCCGGTCAGATCCAATCCGTCAAGGGTATCGTTCACTGCGTCGTCGAGATTTTCTTCGGTGTCATCAGCTTCCGTATCCTCCGCAAAAACCGTATTCCCCTTCGGAATAACGATGATTAAAAACAAAAAAGAGAGTATCAGTAAAAATAACGCCACTCCCTTTTTCATAATATTCCTCCTATGACTTCAATAATTCCCGTTATTATGGGCATAGCCATAATAAAAATCGTAATTTTTCCTGCAAATTGAATTTTTTGAGCCAACGATTTACTGCCTCCGTCTTCACAAATCCCGGCTGAATATTCCGTCAAGTACCCTATTCCGATGATTTTCAACACAGATGAAAATACGTCGTTGTTTATACCGCTTTTTTCGGCAATGGAAGAAAAAGCGTTTATTGCGTCGATTATTCCGTCTGAAAGCAGAATTATTACCGCCGCCCCTGCAGCGACTATGACGAACAGTCCGAATTCCGGCTTTACGTTTTTTATCACGTTGAAACATACCAACGCAACAAAACACAAGCCGATTATCTTCAGAATCATTTTCAGTACAAATAAAAAATCTGTTTAAGCGTATCGAACAGGTTACCCAGGAGATCTATGACCATCGTCAACACCAAAACCAATCCCGTCAACGTGACCAGCGTAGCAATTTCCTTTTTATCGCTTTTTTCCAAAATATTGTTTATAACTGCGGTTATGATCCCTATCCCTGCAATTTTGAAAATAATATCGATACTCAATTTTTCACCTCTCGTCAAAGTAAAATAATAAAAACGGCTACTCCCGTCAAAGGAATAAGCTTACGAATAAGACCGCCTTTAACGGAATAATTTTTTTCTGCGGCGGCAAGGGATTTTTCGGTTTTCTTTCTTACCAGATTCAAGTACCCCTTTTGTGAAACCGTATCCATAGAAGACACTGCCCCCTTTTGTGAAACCGTATCCATAGAAGACACTGCGGCAATAAATTCTTCCACCTGTTCGCCTTCCGACAAACATCCTTTTTCCGAAGCGTTTCCGAAATATTTTTTCTTCAGGAATTTTCCTATTTCGTTCTCGTTTGTGTTTGCATAACCTTCGATCAAAGGCATTATTTCCGTTTTATAGAAATCGATTTGCCCTTCCGTATAGCTTATAAAATCTAAAAAATCCGTTAAGAATTTAACTTTTTTAGCATAAACCCCCGACAAAGACGCACCGAGTATAAAAGAAGCAATCAGTATCAAGGTCCCCGACAACAAATTCATACTACGCTCCCTGCGGACTTTGTATAATAGATACTATGCTCCCGGGACGAGGATTAGACGAAAGAATTATCCTGTTGGGAAACAGGCTTTTCAGCTTTTCGTCGGCATCGGTATCGGAGTGAAACGATGCAAGAACCTTTACTCCCGAACTCGATAAACGACTTACCGCCTCATAATCTTCCTTTCCGAACAATTCGTCGCACACCACTATTTGAGGAGCCATGGTCCTTATGGCTCTTTCGTAGACCAGTCTTTTAGGGACTCCTTGCATCACGTCGGCACGGATCCCCGTCCGCATTGATTTGTCCTTTCCGCAAATTTCTTCTCTTTCGTCGATTATCAGAACGTCGTAACGCATGGCGAGCAGTCTCCCCATTTCCCTTAAAAGGGTTGTTTTACCACCGCCCGGAGGGGAAATTATCAACGTATTTTCAAAGTTATCCAGAATGTGCGAAACGTCCTTTGCGCACCCTATTATTTCATGCGGAAATCTTATACATAAAGAATAAAATTTTTTTACGGAAACGAAATTGCCGTCGGTATTCACGCCCGCCCCCGTAATCCCTATCCGTATTCCGTTGCGGTAATCGACATATCCGTTACTGATTTGATTTTCATAGGCGTAAACGGAGTTATTTGTTGCGGCGGTTACTATTTCGGCTAACATACCTTCGTTTACGGTTTCGTCGAGAAAAACCTCTCCTTCGGAGGTTTTAACGTGTATTTCCTTTCCCGTTCGAAGACGTAGCTCGTATAGTTCGGCTGAGCCTATTTTTTTATAAATAGCGTTATATAACCTTTCGCCCAATAATTTTTTCATAAAAAAACACCCCGGAATAAAATATTCCGAGGCGTATAGGTTTTATGAAAACAAGGATTAAACTCTGGACATATAAGTTCCGTCTCTGGTATCGACTCTTATTTTCTCTCCGGCATTTACGAAAAGCGGTACCTGAATAACGTATCCGGTCTCCAAGGTTGCTGATTTGGATCCGGGTTGAGCGGTAGCTCCGGGGATACCGGGCTCTGCGTCGATAACTTCCAGTTCGACGAAGTTCTGCGGATCGCAACTGAAGGCGTTGCCTTTATAGAAAGCGATGTCGCAAAGATCTCCTTCCTTTATAAAACGAAGAGCATCTACCACTATTTCTTTGTTGAGCGGAACCATGTCGAAAGTCTCGTTGTCCATAAAATAATACAGATCGCCGTCGTTATAACTGTAAGACATTTTCTTACGTTCGATATGAGCAAGTTCATATTTTTCACTGGGGTTAAAAGTACGTTCGATAACACCGCCGGTCATGACGTTTCTGATTTTCGCACGGACGAACGCCGCTCCTTTTCCGGGTTTGACGTGTTGGAAGTCGACTATAACCTGAACGCTGCCGTCCAATTCAAAAGTAATGCCTTTTCTGAAATCACCGGCCATAATATATGCCATAAATAAATCCTCCGTAAAATAACTAAATCTATATTATTATCATATTTTTCGGGCTTTTTGTCAAGTTCTTCGTCCCGTTTTCGTCAAAATAAATTACGTCCTCTATCCTCACGCCGAATTCTCCCTCGAAATAAAGTCCCGGTTCTACGCTCAAAACGTCTCCCGTAGCAATAATTTCCTCGCATTTCGGCGAAAAAGCAGGCGGCTCGTGGCAATCGACTCCTATCCC
>CASDZI010000048.1 GCA_949285605.1 uncultured Christensenella sp. | reverse complement strand
TTAACGCCAGACCTAAAAAAGTACTCGGTTACAAAGCACCGGCAGATTTGTTTGAACAGGAATTGCAAAAAGTGTTGCACTTGGTTTGACAATTCACCGTCTTAGATAACGGTTGTTATGCGACAGGCTCCCCCTCTCCCGAGCCGTCGGAATCCGACGCACCGTTCGGGACTAAGGTCAGCAAAGGTTCGGAGGCAAGTACGAACTCGATGGTTTCGTTAAGCTCGGCATCCTGATCCTCCACCATCATTAGAAAAGCCACGTCGTACCTGAACGACAAAACCGACGGCATCTTGATAAAGTTAATCAAAGAAGCTGTTTCTTCCAGTTCTCTCAGATTTTCGGCATAATGTCCGTCGATATAATCGATCATATCGGTCATATTAAACCATACAGAGGTATAGAACTCGGGATCGTAACTCAATTTTATGTTATCGCTGTTGACCTGCAGGGCTCCTATAATATAGGATATAGCGTCCAGCCAGTTGAACGATTTATCCGTTCCGAAATCGTTGGAAATGACTTTGGTGGTGACGTCGGAAATATCCAGCGGCATGCTCAACGTGCAGATCAACCCTTCTTCCTTGCGTTCATAAACGTACGCTATGTCCTGATAAATATAAAACGCTCTGTCCGTTTCCGACGTGGACTTGTTCTTGTATTCCACAAACAGGTAATTATTGATCGATTCCTCCTGCAACACCTTTGCGGTCACGACCATTTCGTAGGGAACGGTCGTTCCGTCGACGTCCTTGTCGGAATTGATGTTCAGACGGAAAGCGTTGTCCACATAATATACGTAATTCGCTCTTTCCGCACTGTAATCATTATTTACGAAAGGTATCGCCACGTTGCTTTGCTTGGAAATTTCGAACTTCTTCAATTCCAAATCCAAATCGAGATTATCTCCGAGCATGGAACCGCCCTGGGTATTTATTCCTTCTACGTCGAGAGAAGCGCTCAGATTGGAAACGCGCATATTAGAAGTGGTAAAATCGAGTTTTAACGAAGAATTGGGGAAATTCCCTTCCAGAATATCGTCGAAAGTCACCCCGAATAAATTGGTGATTATGGTCTCGTATGCGGTGATATCCCCTATATCGATATCAAGATCGGTCCCGGTGATGTATGCGAAAAGATTTTTTAACGACTTGGGTAAATCGATATTGATGACGTAATTGAATTCCTCGTTAATCCCGTTCATACGGGTTTTGCCCACGGGATCGCCCTTATTTACCAAAATGGAACTCAATACCAACGCCAGTTTGGAAGTCTGTATGTCCACCGGCATATCGAACGGGAAAAATGTTGCCCACTTGTCGGAGGTAAGATTCATAGAGAATTTTGTTTCCCCTATCGCAAGATACGCCTGTTCTTTGTAAATGAAAAATCCCAGCACGTTGTCTTCGTAGCTGTCCTCTTCGGTGCTCAGTTCGAAAGCCAACATCAGATCGGATTTCGAATTGTTGTCGTAATTCATTTTGACCGACGCCCAAAAAGGATTGTCGTTAACCAAAAGTTTCAGTTTTCCTTCGGCTGAAAGCTTCGGGGAACGGTTGAGTTTTGTTCTGGAAAATTCCGTCGCCACGCTGGTAAAGCCGCCTAAAAACCTGTTATAGACATCGCTCATAACCGGATTGGAAATGGTTTTCCAACCTTCGTCCGAGGTATTATCAGAGGGCGGATCGGTATCGTTCCCTTTGTCTCCGTCGCAGGAGACCAGGACGACCGCCGCCAGCAATACCAGTATTACCGTTAAAAATATTAATTTTTTTCTCATATTCCCTCCGTACCACTTTTAAGCAAGAGTATTTATCCGCTCAATTGCGATATAAGCGCTTTCAATGCCGAAGCCGCATCGTTATACGATACGTCTTTCTGTATCTTTTTGTCACGGGTGGAGACTTCGACGCAGTCTCTTTGCAATGTTTTCGGGCTGATAACGACCCTTACGGGGATCCCCATGAGGTCGCAATCGGAAAACTTAACCCCTGCCGACGCCTCACGATCGTCGAAAAGTACCTCTACTCCTTCTTCCGTCAAAATACGGTATAATTCCTCGGATTTTTCCCTGACAGAGGGGTCATCCGTCCTCAATGCGCACAGATAGACCTGCCAGGGAGCTATGGACATAGGCCATATCAGACCTTTTTCGTCGTGACTTTCCTCGGCTACCGACGCAATGGCTCTGCCTATTCCGATGCCGTAACAACCCATAACGGGGTTGATCGCCTTACCTTCCTTGTCCAGAACGGTCATGCCCATGGTCTTGGTATATTTAGTGCCGAGCTGGAAGATATTTCCCACTTCGATGCCGTTTCTCAAAACCAGTTTCTTTCCGCAAACGGGGCAATATTCCCCTTCCTTGACCTTGGCGACGTCGTAAAACTCCTTTACCGACAAATCTCTGTCGAAATCTATACCTTTAAGATGATATTCGGGCTTGTTGGCTCCGCCGACTAAATTGTTGAGACCTTTCAGCGAAGCGTCGAAAACTATTACCGCATCGGGAACGGATAACCCTACCGGACCGATATTCCCGGCGTGAAGTCCCGGCACGTCCTTAATGTTGGCGGGGACTATTTCGGCGGAAATGACTTTTTTTAGTTTGCTTTCGTTGACTTCCAGGTCGCCTCTGAGAAAACAAATAACGGGTTTTTCGCTGCCTTTGACAAAATAGCATACCGCTTTTACCGTTTTGTTTTCGGGAACGCCGAGATATTCGCTCACCGAAGCGATGTCTGCTCTGTCGGCGGTATAAACTTCCTCGAGCTTTGCGCTGTCTGCGTCTCTGACGTTTTCCCGTTTCGAAACCGCCACTTCAATATTGGCTTTGTAGTCGCATTCCGAACACAATACTATGGTGTCTTCCCCTACGTCGGTAAGGAGCATGTATTCGTGCGCCACGCTGCCGCCCATCATACCGGTGTCGGACTTGACGGCGACGACGTCTTTCATCCCTATCCGTTTGAAAATACGGGTATAGGCGTCGTAAACTCTGTAATAATACTTTTCCAGATCGGCGTAATCGGTATGGAAGGAATAGGCGTCCTTCATGGTGAACTCTCTCACTCTGATAAGTCCGCCTCTGCTCCTGGCCTCGTCTCTGAACTTGGTCTGGAACTGGTATATCATAAACGGCAGCTGCTGATAGCTGTTTACGGCGTCTCTGGCAAAATGCACCGCCGCTTCCTCATGGGTCATACCGAGCACCATATCTCTTCCGCAACGGTCCTTGAAACGAACCATTTCCTCTCCGATGGAATAATATCTGCCCGACTCCGCCCATAATTCCTTGGGCATGACCACGGGGAAAGAAACTTCCTGCCCTTCCACGGCGTCCATTTCTTCGCGAATGATGTTTTCGATTTTCCTTGCGATGCGTTTTGCGGGCATGGAAAGCGACCATATCCCGTTACTGACGAGTTTGATATAACCCGCCCTGAGAAGCAATATATGACTCGGTATGGTGGCGTCGGAGGGGTTTGTCTTAGTCCTCTCCCCCACTAATTTTGAAAGTAACATATACCACCTCTATAGCTATTTGGTCACTTTAACGGTGATTTTCCAATCGCCTAAATAAAACTTTTCCTGCTGCTCCAGAATATAGACCTTGACGGTATATTCTCCTGCGGTAGTGTATTTATCGTTTTCGTCGAGTTTGAGGTTCTCGATATCTTTTTCGTCATAAACGAGATTGTTGGAGACGGTCTTGGTGGTGCCGTCGCTCATATTGGCGGTAACGGTAGGCGTGCCGAAAGCGTCGCCGATATTGACTTTAACTTCGTCTATGGTGTAACTTGCAACCAAAGACGCAGGCTCTTCGGTACAGGCTATAAGCGTGGCTACGGAAGCGATAAGCAAAATCGCAACCAAAAACGAACAAACGGTTTTCTTCATATATATAAAACTCCTAAAAATAAAATATCATTTATTAAAATATTATATAGGTATTTTGACTTTATGTCAATATTTATCCTCGAATAAACCGGTCGTAAAGTTGAAATGCGTAAAAAAAAACCGCTTCTTTCGACGGAAGCGGCTTTTCTGAGAAAAATAATCATATTTCGTCGGCTATACGCACGGCATCGACGCAGTTTGCGCTTGCGACCAGACTCTTGCCCTTGCCGGCTCGGTTCCTGTCGATAAGCACGTCTTCGGAGGATATTTTGGTGACAGCGCCGCCCTTGTCCACGAGAGCTATTTCGCACGGTTCGCTGACCGCTCCGGCATAAAGCAGCTTATCGTTGACCGTCATGACCTTGACCCCTTTCCTCGCCCGCTTCAAAGGCTCTACGGTGGAGGCGATCACCCTTTTTGCGTAACCTTTGGAAATGAGCAGGAGTTCTCCGATTATTTCGTCGAATTCGGTATCGATCTGACAGGCGGTTTTCACCCTTGCTCCGTCGCCGAGCACCATTCCGATAACGCCGCCGGCTTTTCTTCCCTGTAAAGGATAGTCCCCCGTCTCGCTGTTCAGACATTGCCCGTCGTCGCTGACGAAAACCACGTTGGCTTCCTCCCGTCTGAACTCGGCGTTGATGACTTCGTCTCCTTCCTTCAGAACCATACCCTGGAAAGAGTCTTTATTAACGACGTATTCGCTTGCGGCGCTTTTCTTTACCATACCCTGCGCAGTAAAGAAATATATCTCTTTCGACATTTCCTCTTCGCCGAATTTCAGTAAGGCGACGGCTTTTTCGCCGGAAGGAGCGTCGGGGAATAAATGTTGTAATTTTTCCCCTCCGTCCTTCCAGGAGCACTCCCTCATCTGATTGATATTAAGGCGATAACAGTTGCCTTGGCTACCGATAACTAATATTTGTTTTTGTACATCGGAATGTACGACGCACCGAGCTACGTCTTTTGCGACCACCGGGGAAGTCTTGTCCGCCATAATATACTGACGGGTATTGAGAAATTTCACGTTCCCTTCGGCGTCGAGGACGACGTATCCTTTCTTGGTCTCGCCCGCCTCCGTCTTTTTGAAAGGATCGTAGTCTATGTCGTTCACGCTGTTAACTATAACGCTGCAACGTCTGCTCGGGTATGTGTTCCGTATTTCGGTAAGTTCCTGTCTTACTACCTTGAGCTGTTCGGTCCTGGAAGAAACGATTTTTTCCAAGACCGCTATTTTCGCTTTAAGTTCGGCGAGTTCTTTTTTGATCTTGGTAACCTCCATTTTGGTAAGGTTTACCAGCTTGAGATCGAGTATGGCGTCGGCTTGCTTTTCGCTGAGCGGAAACGCCGTCCGTAATTTATCTTTGGCTTCGCTGCGGGAATTGCTGCTTTTGATAAGCTCCACCACTTTGTCTATGTCGGGTAAGATCATCGCATACCCGTCTAAAATGTGTTCCCGTTTTTTAGCGTTATTCAAATCGAACTGGCTGCGTTTGAGAATGATTTCCCGTTGGTATTCGACGTAATATTTTATTATGGGCAGAAGTCCCATCTGTTGCGGACGACCGTCGGCTATGGCTACCATATTTGCCGAAAAATTGCTTTCCAGATCGGTCTTTTTATAAAGTAAATTCAAAATCTTTACCGCATCTTCGCCTTTTTTGAGCCTGATAACCACCCTTATGCCGTTCCTGTCCGACTCGTCCACTATTTCCTGTATGCCCAACAGAATGGCGTTCTTATCCTCTTTGGATTCCTTCTTCGCTCCTGCGGCTGCTTCCCGTAAAGCCAGTATCCGTTGCTGAAGTTTGCTCTTGTTGACGCCGTAGGGTATTTCCGTTATCACGATGGACTGTTTCCCGTTTTCGCCGTTTTCTATCTCCGCTCTCGCCCTGATTATGAATTTTCCTCTGCCGGTCTCGTACATGGACTCGAAGCCGTCCACAGGGATAATAAATCCTCCCGTACAAAAATCCGGACCCTTTATGGTTTTCAGCAATTCGCTGAGAGAAATTCTCGGATTATCTATATAAGCTATGACTCCGTCTATCACCTCGGTCAGATTATGGGACGGAATGTTCGTGGCGAGTCCGATAGAAATACCGATACAACCGTTTACCAACAAATTCGGGAATCTTCCCGGAAGCAAATCGGGCTCTAAAAGGCTGTCGTCGAAGTTTTTGACCCATTTCACCGTGTCTTTTTCCAGATCCCGAAGCAATTCACAAGCCAAGTTGTCCAGTTTTACTTCGGTATAACGCATCGCCGCAGGTCCGTCTCCGTCTATGGAGCCGAAGTTACCGTGTCCCTTGACCAAGGTGTTACGCATATTGAAATCCTGCGCCATCTTTACCATCGCCTCATACACGCTGGAATCGCCGTGCGGATGATATTTACCGAGACAATCACCCACTACGCGGGCGGATTTCTTATAAGGTCCGTCGGGTTTCATATTCAGCTCGTGCATCGTATATAAAATTCTTCTCTGCACCGGCTTTAGTCCGTCCTCCACCCTCGGAAGCGACCTCTCCAAAAGTATGTATTCCGCATACGGCAACATATAATCGTGTACCGCTTTGGACAGGGGTCTTTCGATTATGTTTTCCTGAAAATTATCTTCCAAAACTGCTTTTTTTCTTGCGCACATATCTTTCGTTTACCCCCCGTATTTTTCCATAAAAGTATCTACTTTGTTGAATTTTGCGTGACGGAATATGTATTCCTTCCTCTTTTGCGCTCCGTCGTTCATAAAAATATCCAACATTTCCATCGCCGACGCCGCATCTTCCAGCGTGACCCTCGTCAATATCCTCGTCCGAGGATTGAGGGTGGTGTCCCAGAGCTGCTCTTTGCTCATTTCTCCCAACCCTTTATAACGCTGAATGTCGCCCGCTCCGGCTTTCATTTCCGCAGTCAGCACGTCGAGTTCTTCGTCGTTGAATGCGTATTTTACCACGCCCTTCTTTTCCACCTTATAAAGAGGCGGCATCCCGACGTATACCTTCCCCTGTACTATGAGTTCGGGCATGAGTTTGAAAAACATCGCCAAAAGCAAAGTTCTTATGTGGTATCCGTCATAGTCGGCGTCGGATAGGATAACTATTTTATGGAATTTAAGATTATCCATTTTGAAATCGGCTTCGGTGTCGGTCCCGAGTGCCGCTATAATAGTCATTATTTCTTCGTTGGAATATATCTTTTCTCTGGAAGTGGATTTCAGGACATTCAAAGGCTTGCCTCTCAGCGGCAATACCGCCTGGGTCCGTCTGTCCCGCCCTTGCTTCGCCGAACCGCCGGCGCTGTCGCCTTCCACTATGAAAAGCTCGCATTCCTGCGGATTTTTGGAGGTACAGGCGGCAAATTTCCCTACCAGCGTCGCTCCGCTGATGGAATTTTTCTGCCGCTGTTCCTGTTTGGCTTTTCGGGCTGCCTCCCTGGTCTTGTATGCGTTTTGCGCCTGTGTGAGTATGAATGCGGCGCAGGCTTTGTTCTTGGGGCTTTTGAAAAATTCCGTAAGTTTTTCGTAAACCAACCCCTCCACCAAAGCCCTGGTGTCCTGATTGCCTAATTTCGCCTTGGTCTGCCCTTCGAACTGGGCGTCGTGCATTTTGACGGCAAGCACGGTAGTCATTCCCTCTCGGAAATCGTCCCCGGAAAAATTCGGATCCTTGGCTTTGAGAAAATTGTTTTCCCTCGCATAATCGTTCATAAATCGGGTGAAAGCGTTCCTGAATCCCGCTTCGTGCGTTCCGCCTTCCGCCGTGCGGATGTTGTTGACGAAACTGTACATATGTTCGTTGTACGTCTTGGTGTGCTGAATTGCGGCTTCAACGGTAAATTCCGGCATTTCGGCGTGGATATATATGACTTTGTTTTTGGCTTCCTCCACCCCGTCGTTTATGTAATCTATGTAGTCGAGAATACCGTTTTCGTAATAAAACTCCAAGGTAGTCGGATTTTCGTCCCTGTTGTTGGTGAAGGTGGTCTTTAACCCTTTGTTCAAAAACGCCAACTCCCTCATTTTGTTTTCCATAATTTCGGG
>CASDZI010000047.1 GCA_949285605.1 uncultured Christensenella sp. | reverse complement strand
CTCGGAGACGCTTTGCCGGGGCTTCAGTTCGAAGAGGAAGCCGCCGAATACATCGTGTCTTTCGGTGGGGAATTATCGGGCGGCACGCTTCCCGTTTATTACGTAAGAGGTAACCACGAGACCAGGGGTTCTTACGCTACTTCTTTGTCGGAAAGGTTGGGGTTGGACGGATTTTATTACGTTACCGAAACCGACGAATACCGTTTTATAGTACTGGACAGCGCCGAAGACAAAGCCGACGATCATCCCGAATACGGCGGAATGACGGACTATTCTGCGCACAGGGCGGAAATGGTGGAATGGCTGGAAGGTCTCGCTCCGAGCGAAAAACCCACCGTCGTATTCAGTCACGACCCGAAAATCTGCCTGGAAGAAGATTTGCAAAAAAGGGCTTTTGCAAAAATCGAATCGTTGAATGCGGTACTTATGGTAAGCGGACACACGCACACGTCGGAACTTCGTAAAGAAGGAGAACTCGACGTTCTTATCGACGGGGGACACGACGAAGGAAAATTCGTGGCGACTTTACTGACTTTCGGGGCAGACGGAATAGAAGTGCTTTCCTGGGACGAGGAGGGCAACGTGACCGTTTCGCATACCTTTCTTTATGCCGAATAAAAACCGTATATGCTATATGAAAGATAAAAACAAAATTTTTCTCTGTATAGCCGTAGTCGTTATAATTCTGATCGTAGCAGGGGCGGTTACGGGTGCCGTTATCGTAAGAAATCGTTCGGCAAAATCGGAAAGGGTTTTGGGCGTGTGGTGGTGGGACAACCGACTCGACGGAAGTTATCTGACGTTTGCTTCGGAACAAGGAGTCAACGAAATTTATTATTACACGTCGTCTTTCAACGAAAAGACCTCCGCGTTTTTGCAAAATGCCGCCGAACTCGGTATAAGGGTCTATTGGTTGACGGGAAAATACGAATGGATAGAAGACAGCGGTCCGCTATATGAGAAAATAGAGGAATTTACCGAGTTTCAAAATAAGGCGGAATACCCGTTTTCGGGGATACATTTCGATATAGAACCGCATCAGCATCCCGATTTCGAAAGGGAGAGGGGAAAGCTTATAACCGCTTTCGTCGAACTTGTATACGCTCTTAAAGGAGCCTATCCCGATCTAATGCTTGAGTACGATATTCCCTTCTGGCTCGACGACGAAATAAGTTTGAACGGAGAGACCAAACCCGCCTACGCACATATTATCGACGAGTCCTCGAGGGTTACGGTAATGAGTTACCGGGATTCCGCCGAAGCGATACTGAATTGCGCATCCGAAGAAATATCCTATGCCGTTTCGGTAGACAAACCTTTGAACTTATCGGTGGAAACGGGGGAAAACGACGACGATATGGTCACTTTTTTCGAAGAAGGGGCGATATATATGCAAGAGCAACTAAACTTGGTAAAAGAAAATCTCCCTGACTCCTTCGGTATAGCCATACACCATATTCGTTCCTGGGCAGAATTGAAATAATAATTTTTTTGTACCAACCGTTTTGTTTTAGGCACATTCTGTTGTATTAAAAGGAAATAAATGGTATAATAATCCCGATAATTTCTTTCGGGGAGAAGATGATGTTTATTGCAATAGGCGTAATACTTTTTTTTGTTTCCGCTACGACGATCGTTACCATCGTTTTTACTACGGCACGCACTTGCAAACTGAAGAGCGAAATAACCATTTCCAAAAAAAATCTAATTTACCTCGTGCCGACCGTTCTTTTGATCTATTTTCTGCACATGACCGCCTGGAAATTCAACGGCGGAGATCTGGATTTCTTTACCTGTTTTACTTTGCTCGGTTCGGCGGTGGAAGTCATCACCAAATTCAAAGTCGACGTTTCGGTAGTTTTGCCGATATGTCAGGCATATCCGATATTTTACGTGGATTTCGTATTTGCCTATCTTGCCGGCGGAGCGGCGGTCATCCTGAGCATTTCCAGTTTTTTCAGTCAACGTATTGCCAACTGGTTTTCGGTTAGAAAACGCATTAAAAACAATTGCGACGTCATTATAGGAGAGTGCGAAGATTCGCTTACCTATATCAAAAACAACGCAGATACGGTTTATCTGATAGAAAACGTTTCTCGCCAAAAATACATAGATCTACTGAAAATGAGGGCTAAAATTCTGAAAGGAACGCTTTCTTCGGTCGGCAAGAAACTCAAAAAAGGCGAACACAATATTATCGTTTTCCGTCAGGAAAATATTTCTTACGGAAAAATCATCGACGATTTTATCGCATTACGGCGTAAAAATTTGAATTTAAGTCTGTATTTACAAGCGAATGCCGAGGAAGTTAAATTCATTAAATCCAAGTTCGTTTCCAAAGCCGACAAGGAAGTGAGCGCATCCATAAACTGTTTCAGCAAACACGATCTGATCGCCCGTCAGTTCGTTTCGGAGTATCCTTTAACGAAGTATATTCCCGAAGAATTTTATAACGAAAACCGTACATTGAAAAGCGGTTACGACATTAACGTGGTATTCGCCGGCTTCGGGAAAATAAACTGTCAATTATTCAAAATGGCGGCAATGCAATTTCAGTTCGCAGAACAAGACGGCGATAAGTTACGGGCGAAAATGGTTCATTATTACGTTTACGACAATCGGGAAGAAGCGTTGCATAACGAATTCTTTTCACAGCTTCTTTATGAATTCGACGAAGAATTCGAAGATTGCGATTTTCCGAAACCCGAAAAAATTTGCGATCTTACCGTTAATCGGTGCGATATAAATTCGGTGGAGGCCAAAGCGTTTTTCCGCAAAATAGTCAATGAAAAGACGTTTACGTATTTCGTGGTTTCGTTGAAAACCGACCTGGAAGACGCCGCTTATGCCGCTTCGTTGAAGAGGTTGTTGGAAAAGCAAAAGAATTATAAAATTTTCGTCAGGGCGAAAAACAGCGCCGAAAAACTTAATTCAGCCGAGGACGATATCATATATTTCGGAGAGGACGACGTATTATATCGGAGAGACAGCATAGTCAACGACGATCTTTTCGAACTCGCCCAAAGGATAAACGTTTTATACAACGACGTAAACAATTCTCCCGAATGGCTGCAAAAAATCAAGAGTTTACCGCTCAAGGAACAGAACAAAGCTCTTACTTTGTCGTTGAAAGATCCCGCTTGTCGTAAACTTATGCGGGAGCAATGGGAAGAAAGGCCGATGATAGAACAGGCAAGCAATCTCTACCATGCGCTCAACCTTCCTTTCAAACTAAATATGTTGGGATTGGAAATGGTAAAGGCCGACGCGTCCGATGCGGAGGGGATAACCGAAGAGGAATTCGACTCCGTTTACGTCAACAAGGGAAGAGAAAAGAATTATTCCGACGTTTCGGATTTCTTCGGGACGGATTCGGCAAACGTTTTGGCGTTCATCGAACATTCCCGTTGGAACGCATTGTATCTGATATACGATTATCGTCAGATGAAAAAGAAGGACATGACCCTTTCCGTTAACGAGAAAAGCGACGGTACGAAGGTAAAAACCGTCAATCATAAAAATACCGAAACCAAGGAACACGGATGCCTTACCACCTATTACGGGTTACGGGATCTGATAAATTATAAATTTTCTCTGATGTATCCCGACGAAAATTCAGAAGAGGTATCTCCTAAGGACGAGAGGCTGGTGGAGTTATATAAGATATACCGATACGATTATATGGATCTCGACAGAACTTATAAGGAAATAACTTCCTTGGGTTATAAATTACTGCAAAGAAAAGTAAAATGAATTGTTACCCTTGTCAGGAGCGGTTCGGCAAATAATAAACGTTAAAGAAGGATAAAAGATGAAGAAAGGAACCGTTTTGGAAAAATTTTCGAGTTTTGTGGTAAAAGCCAGGTACGTTTTTTTGGTTTTGTTTTTGGCGGCGGTGATCGTATGTTGCATAATGATCCCTAAGATCAAGGTGAAATACGACCTTACTTCCTTTATGCCCGACGACAGCTCCACGGCTCAATCGCTGGAGGTCATGAAAGAAGCCTTCGACGATAAGGGTATGGCTTACGTCTGCGTAACCGGGATAGACGCCGACAAGGCGGCGGAGCTTTCGACGGAACTGGCTTCCGTCGAAGGAGTGGGGATGGTGACCTTTATCCCCGAGTCCAATTATAACGAACAGACCCGCTCCGCTCTTTTTACCGTGGTTTTATCCGATTACGACTCCACCGAAAACGCTTTCGACGCAGTAGAAAACATTATTTCCTATCTGGACGAAGGCAATTACGAAAGTTATCTTACCGGCCAGTCGGCATATTCGTATTTTACCAGGCTGGAAACCGAACAGAGCATTCTTAAACTGGGAATAGTCATCGTAATAGCGATTATCGTTATCTTGCTTTTTACTTCCCGCACTTATTTCGAACTGGTCCCCATGCTCATAGGTTTCGGGGCGGCGGTAGCGCTCAATATGGGCACGAATGTGCTTTTTACCGGCGGTATTTCCTATATTTCCAATATGATAACGCTGGTTTTGCAACTTGCTCTTTCTTTGGATTATTCGATTATTCTTTTACACCGTTTTATCGAAGAAAGGGCAAAATCGGACAACGTCGGGGAGGCTCTGACCGCCGCTCTGTCCAAAGGAACGATAGAGATCCTTTCCAGTTCTCTTACCACCGTTGCGGGGCTATTGTCCTTGACTTTTATGACGCTGCCCATCGGAGTGGAAATAGGTCTTGCGCTCGCAAAAGGAATAGTGGCAAGCCTGGTTTCCGTGATATTCCTGTTGCCGGCTTTACTGTATATTTCCGACAAACCCATAAGAAAAACCGTACACAAACCCTTCGTACCGAAAATCACAAAACCTTCCGCCGCAGTCTTAAAGGGCAGGAAAGTCATAGTACCCGTTTTTCTGATAATAGTGGTATTGTCGGGGATAGGGCAGTTTTTCAATTCCTTTTCCTTCAATTATAACGGCGGATCGTTGATAGTGGAGGGACAGGAAGCCATAAAGGAGGCGGGATTCGGGACGTTGAATTCGTTGGCGGTCATCGTGCCTCGGAGCGGAGGAACGGATAAAGAAAAAGAACTGATAGAATACATATCTTCTTTCGATATTATCGACGAAAGCGTGAATTCCGTAGCCACCACCGAATTTTACGGAATAAAATTTTCCGACGAAAAGACCGAACCCGAATTGAAATCCCTTTTATCGGGACTCATAGGCTCCCTCGGCGGTTTCGGGGGGGAGAGCTTGTCCGAGACAAAACTGAATAAATTAGTAGAGTTGCTTTTCGAAGGGTGTTATCGGGAGAAAAACAATCTTCCCGAAGGCGATATTCCCGACGGCGCCACCGTAATGATAGCCGACCTTCTCGATTATATGACCGAAGGGATAGGGGACGATTATATGAGTATAATGAATACCGAACTCTTCTCCGCCGTCGGCGAAGCCGGGATAGGTTTCGATATATTCTCGGACGGACTTATAGAAACGGCGAAAACAACTCATTCCATACTTTCGCAGATCCGGTTCGGGATAGACAGTCTCCGTTCCGAAGATTATTCCAGAATCACGTTTACCATAAACGCAGGAGTGGAGGATGCCGAAACTTTCGCCCTACTCGACGAACTCTATTCCGAAAACGGGGTTAAAGCCTTTTACGACGAATTTTATATCGCCGGCGAAAGCGTGGCTTGCTACGATATGGCGGATTATTTCGTATTCGACAATATGATAGTAAGCGTATGTTCGTTGGTGTTTGTTTTAGTCATATTGCTCTTTACTTTCCGTAATTTCAGTCTTCCGATTATACTTGCGCTGGCTATACAAGGCGGTATATGGATAAATTTCGTGATACCGTTTTTGGCGAACAATATGGTTTCGTTTATAGGTTATCTGATAATTACCGCCATACAAATGGGCGCCACCATCGATTACGCCATAGTTTTGACCAACCGCTACAGGACTACCAAACATCTTTATCCCGACAGATACACCGCCATGGCGGAATCGGTCAACGCCGTTTTCCCGACCATTCTCACTTCGGGGAGTATCCTCACGATAACCGGGTTCGCCTTGTCTATAGCGGCTTCGGGCGTGGTGTCGGAAATGGGCTTGCTCCTCGGGATAGGGACGCTTGCTTCTATGATAATAGTTTTGCTTGTGTTGCCATCGATGCTGTTGCTGTTCGAAAAAATCGTGGACAAAACCAATTTCCCGAAATTATCCACATTGCAAAAGAAGAAACCGCAGGAAGAGGCAACGCAAGAGTAGTCGGGTGGCGTTCGACGAAATACGCTTCAGAGCAAAATAATTCCGGGATAATACTTGTAATTTGAAAAACGGAATAGTATAATAAATTTAATTAAATAAAAAAACGGAGGGTCAAATAATCATGGCTAAAAAAGTTACAACCGTTAGCACTCATAACGATACGGTCATGGCTGCGCTCGCATTCATAATATTGGGGACCATTTTGGTCGTAGAACAGTCCTTAAGCGTGATCGAACTTGCCGTCATAGTTTTCGGAGCGACCGTATTGACGCTCGGCGTTCTCGAGTTCATAAACAGCAACCTTATAGTGGCTATATGCGAAATAGTGATCGGAATAGCACTTATTCTGGTAGCCACGCTTGCTCCGCAGGTAGCTACGTTGGTGCTCGGAATAGCTTTGTGTCTTTATGCGCTTTATTTCCTTATCATCAACTGGGGTTCTCTTACCGGAGGGAAACTCACGCTTCGTAAAGTCATCATAATCCTTATGGTGCTTTTCGCTCTGGTTGCGGGAATATTGCTTATAGTGGCGTATGCGGTAAGCGTGGGGAGAGAAGTTTACATATCCGCAGGCGCTTTCGCTATCGGCGCAGGAGCCATGATCGTGGCTAAAAGAGCCGTTACTGCGATAAACAGGAAAAAATAATCGCCTTCGGGAGCGATTGAGGCAAAATATATAGCTATCCGTATTACGGCAGAAAAGTTTTCATTACCGTTTTTTGTCGACGGACAGAAAGCTGTACATTCCATTCGGTAAAAAACCCCTGTGATCTTGCTGTCGCAGGGGTTTCGTTAAGGTAAAAATTCGGAAAAGGGGTCTCGATATGCAAGATAAAACAAATGCGATGAGGATTTTGGACGCAAAAAAAATATCTTACGAAGTTCATCGTTACGGCGACGGAAAGACCGCTTTGTCGGGGACGGAAGTGGCGTCGATCTTGGGATTGAACTCCGAAAAAGTTTTCAAAACACTGGTGACGGTAGGCGCGAGCAGGGCGCATTATGTGTTTATGATACCCGTGGAAGCCGAACTCGATTTGAAAAAAGCGGCGAGTGCGGTAAAAGAAAAATCCGTGTCGATGATAGCCCAGAAGGAACTTCTGCCGCTTACCGGTTACGTCCACGGCGGCTGTTCGCCCGTAGGTATGAAAAAAGCCTTCCCCACGGTCATACACCTTACTGCCGAAAGCTTCGATACGATAATTTTCAGCGGCGGAAGGATAGGCTTGCAGATAGAAATGCCTTACATTTCCTTGCGTGCGGCGGTAAATTTACTAAAAGCCGATATTATAAGATAAATTTTCCTCATTCGGAATAGCCGTCGAGGAAAAATCACGGCGGTTTTTCGGTATTGACTAAGGAAAAAACCGCTGTTATAATTGTAACGAAAGGTGTTTTGTCGGGATATAATATATCGTCTGCCGATAAGTTCCGCAAAATTATCTTGTTTATAAAACAATGCGTTAAGCACATACGGGAGGATGGAAATGAAAGAGGGTTGGACTACAAGATGGAAAGCGTTGTTTATATGGTTGAGCGGATATCTCAGCATAATAGCGTTTGCGTTGGTAGGAGGTTACGCCATCGTAAAATCCGAAGAAGAGGAATTGAAAAAGACCGCAAAACAAGCGTTTGTCGTTACCTTGATATTCACGCTGTTATCGATGTTCTTTTCGCTTTACAGCGCAATAGGCGGTATGACCGACAATTACTACATGTCCGACGCATACGAAGCCTACAACATTATGCTCTCGATAGTCAATATCGCTAAAATCATAGTTTTCGTGGTGTTCGGAGCGCTTGCGTTCTTCAAGGTCAAACCTAATCCGGCTCAACCGGCAGTGGAAGAAAAACCCGAAGAAAAGCCCGCCGAGGAAGAGGTAAAAGACTGAAGCGAAGTTTTTAGTTCAAGAGAAAACGTACAGACGGCATTTGCCGTCTGTTTTAGTTTGCCAGTGAATTGTCAAGTTAAGTGCAACACTTTTTGCAATTCCTGCTCAAACAAGTCTGCCGGGGTTTGGAAGTTCAGCACTTTCTTTGGTCTGTTATTTATCTTTGCCACGTTTTGTGCAAGCGTCTTTGCACTCACTCTTGCGAGATTTCTGCCCTTAGGGTAGAATTCCCGCAAGAGCCCGTTCAGGTTTTCGTTCGTTCCTTTTTGCCATGCCTCAGAAATGCCGCAGGCGGTAAAATACCTCGTGAAGTATATCGAGAAATCCGGCGGCAAGCTCATTTATTCCAGAGGATTGTATCAATACTTCGTGACAGACATTATGGACGAAGATATCGTATGCCCCTACGGGCTGGAAGATAGGAAAATACTTCTCTTCGATAGCTTCGGGTGCTGGATAGAGGGCGAATATGTTGGGCAGGTAAGCCCCGAAGTGATAGCGCTGCTGCCGAAAGTAACATAGCGCGCCGCCTTATAACGGTACAAAACAGCAATGGTAAAACCTGATAAAAGAAAGCCATGCGCGGCGGGAAAAGCGGCGGCCGATCCCCAAGCGGGTTAGCGGGGACGGCTCCGCGGCCGCCGCGCTTTCTTTCAGTTTTGTTCTGTTTGTTCGTTTGGGCGTGCGCTTGGCTTCGGCGCCCGAGCGCGAAGCGCGAGGGTGACGATGCGGCGTCAGCCGCACCGTCAGCTCCGCCGCCGACTTGTATAAAGCCAAGCGCACGCCTTACTGCCATT
>CASDZI010000046.1 GCA_949285605.1 uncultured Christensenella sp. | reverse complement strand
CCTCCAGTTGTTTTTTTGTTTCAATTTTAATTATACAACAGATTCATATGAACTTCTTTTTTTGTTCTCAAAGTGTTGCACTTGAAAGTATAATTCACCCTGACAAGCAAAAATCCCGCTTTATTCAAGCGGGATTTTTTAATAAGAGGAGATAAATTATAACATAATTTATTGAGTTAACATATCGTCCATATCGTACAACCCGGGTTTTTTCCCTATAAGGAAACGGGCAGCGCTCAGACTTCCTTCGGCAAAAACAGCTCGGCTTTCGGCTTCGTGCTTTACTGTGATGACTTCGCTGTTCATAAAAAAGGTTACCTCGTGTTTACCTACCACCGTGCCGCCTCGTAAAGCGTGGATACCGAGTTCTTCGGGTTTTCTTTTGCCGGTGTGACCGTAACGGCCGTAAACGTATTGTTTGTCGGGAAGCACCTTCTTTATCCCGTCGGCAAGCAGTAAAGCGGTGCCGCTGGGAGCGTCCACCTTGCGGTGATGATGAGTTTCCACTATTTCTATATCGGCTTGATTCCCGAGGACGGAAGCGGCGAGTTTAGCTATGCGCAACAGCACGTTTATCCCCACGCTCATATTGCCGCTTTTGAATATCGGTATGGTTTTTGCCGCTTGTCCTATATAAGCGAGTTCTTTTTCGTCGTAACCCGTAGTGGCAATAACGCAAGGAATTTTACGTTCAACGGCAAAAGGAAGATAATCGTATATGGCTTCTCTTACCGAAAAATCTATTATGCAATCGGCGTTTTCGGTAATTTCCTTACAGCAATCGTAAACGGGAACGGGAAATTTGTCCTTGTCGGCGAATTTATCCACGCCGCAGACCACTTCGTCTTCACGACAGGCGGCTTCGTACACGAATTTTCCCATTGCTCCGCCTATTCCGTATATGATTATTTTCATTTTTTCACCTCGAATTTCAATCCGAATTCCCTCATAGCGGCGGCTAAAACTTCGGTTTTTTCCATTTTAATCATCGGTAAACGCATATAATCGGAATCGATAAGTCCCAGCCAGTAGGCGGCTGTTTTGACCGGAATGGGATTGACTTCGCAGAAAAGCGCATTGATGAGGTGTAACATTTCGAACTGATGCAGTTTCGCTTTTTCGTAATTTTTTTCCAGACAGGCGTCGGTCATTTCGCGGAAATAACGGGGGATGATATTGCTTGCCACGCTTATGGCGCCGATCCCTCCGACTGCCATGCAGGGGAAAACTATTCCGTCGTCGCCGCTGTAAAGATCTATGGCGTCGCCGCAAAGATGTTTTATTTCCATCATTTGGCTCACGCTCCCGGAAGCTTCCTTGACGGCGGCGATATTGCGGTATCCGGCTAATTTCGCAATGGTCGCAGGCAGCATATTGACGCCCGTTCTGCCGGGTACGTTGTATAAGACCATGGGGATCCCTATGCTGTCGGCTATGGTCTTGTAATGAGCGACGAGGGAGTTTTGGGTAGCCTTATTATAATAAGGAGTAACCACAAGTACGGCATTTGCTCCGAGTTCCTCGGCTTCCCGAGCGTATTCGACGGCGGTGAAGGTATTGTTGCTTCCGGCGCCGAGTATTACGGGGATCTTGCCGTTGACTTTTTCCAGAGCGAATTTCGCCACGGCAGTCCTTTCGTCGTGAGTCATGGTGGTGGGTTCGCCCGTGGTACCGTTGACGACGAGGGCGTTCACTCCGTTTTTAAGCTGATCGTCCAAAAGTCTGTCCAAAGACGCAAAATCCACCCGGTCGTCTTTGAAAGGAGTGATCAGAGCTGTAGCCGTTCCTTTGAATATTGTCATTTTTCGCCTCCGTGTATGGGGAAATATTTCAGTAATTATTTATTGTCTTCGTTAATGAGATATTCCATTATCTGCACTGCGTTGGTAGCGGCGCCTTTACGGATATTGTCTGCGACGACCCAGATATTGCAACCCGAATCGACTGTTTCGTCCAGTCTGATACGTCCCACGAAAACTTCGTCTTTGTCCTCGGCGTAAATGGGCATGGGGTATTTGCCGTTAGCAGGATCGTCCACGACCACGAGACCTTTCATCGAAGAGAGGGCTTTTTTGATACCCTCGAGGGTGCAGGGTTTCTTGAATTCGATATTGATGGACTCGCTGTGACCGTGTCTTACCGGAACTCTTACGGTGGTAGCAGTAACTTTTATGTCGTAGTCGTTCAGTATTTTTTTGGTTTCGAACATCATTTTTTCTTCCTCTTTGGTATAACCGTTGGGAAGGAATACGTCTATTTGCGGAATTACGTTACCGAAAATAGGATAGGGGAATTTTTGAGTCTCGCCTTCTTTCGCCTGATTTACCAGGTCGTTGTATCCGGCAACGCCTGCGCCGCTGACGGCCTGATAGGTGGAATAAACTATCCTTTTGATGCCGTAAGCGTCGTACAAAGCTTTAACGGGCAACATGGCCTGTATGGTGGAGCAATTCGGATTGGCGATGATGCCGTGATTCTTTTTGGCCTGTTCCGCATTGACTTCGGGGACCACGAGGGGAACGCTCGGGTCGGTACGCCATTGAGAAGAGTTATCTATGACCACCGTTCCGTGTTCGGCAAAAATCGGGGCGAAATCTCTGGAAGTGCCGCCGCCTGCGGAGAAAAGGGCGTAATCGATTTTCTTATCGACGATATTTTCCTTTTTAAGTTCGATCACGGTATGCTTTTTCCCCATGAAATCGATTTGTTTTCCCGCGCTTTTTGCGGATGCGTAGAGATAATAATTATCCACGGGCAGATTGCGTTCGGAAAGAACCTGCAAGAATTTGCTTCCCACCATACCGGTTGCGCCGACTACGGCTACGTTGTAACGTTTCATATTTATGTCCTCCAAAAAAAATAACGGTGTAAACACCGCCAATACCGTACTGAAATTCTAATAGTACTCCATCTTCCGATGACAGTCGCAGACCTGTTAAAACCTGCGCCCAACTCCGTTTACGACAAGAATAATACGAAGTTTCGGCGGATATGCCCTTTCGTCGGGGGAAGCCTTGCCGCTGAAGAACCCGAGTACTGATGTTATCCGCGCCTCTATTAGCATGTGTTGTGACTATAATATCATAAACGGTCGTATTGTGTCAATAATATATCATATTATTGAAGAAAAACCGTTTTTTATTTATAAAAAAACCGAATAAAAAATATCTGAAGAAAATTACCGAACGGTTTTTGTCCGAGAACGGCTTCCCGAATTGACTTTTCGGCATTTTTCATATAACATTAAAGCGAAGGGATAACTTAGAAAATGGAAAGAAAACCTTACGCCAACCGTATCATCAACGAAATTTTATCCAATCCGTCGCCGGCGGCGGTGCTTTTGATGAAGTCCGACGGAGCGAGCATAGGTTTTCTTACGGAACTGGCAAATTACCGTAAACATACCTACTGGCTGAATACCGAATTCGACAATTTACATTCCTTCATTATGGAAATCGCCAAGAAAGTCTTTGCCGAGGACGAAGACGAATTCCGAAAGATCCTGCAATTCAAGCATTGCGAATACGACTTTAACAAAGACGCCATTATAATTAACAAGATCCACGAAAAGATAGCCTCGCTGGAAGGGGATTGTCTTTTGATCATCGACAACATAGAAGTCAACGAGCCGCTCAACAACAAGGAAATGATAGAGCTGTTCTTAAAAAACAGCCCCCGTAATCTGAAAACGGTTCTGGTCAGCGAAAAATTCATAGACATAAATTACAATATTTTCAAAGACGGGTGTCCTATATTGATAGACGTGCCGCCCGAGGACGAAAACTCGCTTTCCTGCGAGGAACTTCTGAAAGAAAAATTTTCCTACGACGACAAGGCATTTTTGTGTTACGTTTCGCAGAAAAAACATCTCAGCAAGAAATTTCTTTGCTCACTGTATGACGGAGCGGAGAAACTTCTCGAATATATGAACAGGCGTTACCGCAATCTGGTATTTTGCAAAGGCGGAGAACTTTTCTTTTTCGACGTAAGAATGCATGAACGACTGGCGGAAAAGGAGCCGGAGTTATTGCAGAGCGAATTATTTCAAAAAGATCTCAACAAGCTCCTGTGTGAATACTATATAGCCGAAGGCAAAGCGGTAAAAGCACTGGAGAATGCGGTAAGAGAAAAGGATATGGGCTACGCCGAAAAAGCGGCGGAAGCCTTGATAAAGGACAGAGAAAAGACCTTTATCTTGGAAGAATACGTTAACGATATAAGGGATAAGATAATTTTCCCCGACATACCGCCGCAATACCGTTGTCTTAAACTCATAAGGGGATTTACCTCCTTGTGCATCGGGAAATATGCGGAGGTCAGAGAGATACTGAATAACGAGAACACCGCTTTCGAAGAAAATTCCGACGAAGAAATTTTTGCCAGAACTTTATATTTCCTTTCTCTTACCGGAGACAAAAAATACGAACAGGCAGTGCTGTACGCAAGAGGGCTTTACGAAAACAGGTCGCAGGCCGATTTCAACAAGAGGATACTCGCTTTACATCACATCGTGGCGAGGCTTCCGCTTGCGATAAAAAACAGCGGGCTCGGTTTCAATATGGCGGATT
This sequence comes from uncultured Christensenella sp., assembly GCA_949285605.1. Taxonomy (GTDB): domain Bacteria; phylum Bacillota; class Clostridia; order Christensenellales; family DTU072; genus CAG-1782. The sequence continues at coordinate 4,769 of CASDZI010000046.1, read as the reverse complement.
TCCGTAGTATCGAATATATTCTTTCGCACAAAAACAATTGCAAGGAAATTTGGTTTGCCGAAGCGTTGCAGGCGATGGCGGAAGCGTATTTCGACTTCGGGCATTACGGCAAGGCGATGGATTATATAAAACAGATAAAAGCCATGCTGCCTTTTTACGTCATTCCCTACAAGCTGATGGGGTTCTATTATTACGCAGGGGAAATGAAAGAAGCGGAAACGATAGCAAAACAAGCCCTTCAGGACGCCATGAATTACAGTATAGATACCGATTTTGCCGATATTTATACTTTGCTGGCGAAGGTTAGTATGTATTACAACAAGCGGGAAGAGTCCTTGAATTATATAGACAAAGCGGTCACTTGCAAGGGTACGGCGGAAGCGGGGAAGATATACGCCATAGCCGTACGTTCCATTCTTCTCGCCAGAACGGGAAAAGCCGAATACGGCAGGGACGTAGCCAAAATTTACGCAAAGTACTGCGAACTGAAATCGTTAAAGAACGTGTTTTATCTTTACGGCGCCATATCGTATTGCGAATGGGTGGAGGGCAACAACGACGAAGCTCTATACTACGCCCGTAAGTGCGTGGCAAAGGCCAGCGTAAGATCGGGTATCTGGTTACTGGCGAGCGCAATAAGCATCAACGTTCTGATGGAAAAGGACGAATTGCGGGACGCCAAGAGTATCGTGGAGAAAATTCTGTTCAGTATAGTTAATTACGGAATGCTCTCGGTGGCGGCGGATTATTACGAATGTTTCGAAAAACTCGTATCCTTTGCCTCCGAAAAAGGTATCGCTCCCGAATACGTCAAAATACTGGAGGACAAGCTGTCGGAAAAACTGTTGTCATATTCATACGACGACGGCGTTTACGTAAAGTTTATGGGCGACAGCTGCGTAACGGTGGCGGGGGAAGAAATAAAATGGAAAACCAAAAAAGAAAAAGAACTTTTCTTGCTTTACGTCTGGCAGGGAGAACAGGGGCTCGACCGTAATTTCATTTTGTCGGTATTGTGGCCGGATTACGTTTATACTTCCGCCATAAACAACTTGAAAACCACCAACAACAATATGCGGAAAACCCTTGCCGCAGCGGGAGTGGAATTCGAAATGTCGTACGGCAACGGAAAGTATTATCTGAAGATCGAAAAACTGCATTCTGATTACAATTTCTTCCTAAGTAAGATCGACGCCTATAAAGCCAATTCGGCTCTTTCGGTAAAACTCAATGCGGCGAGGGAAATTCTTACCCTGTATAACGGGGGCTTTGCCAAAGAAATTACTCAGAGTTATTTCCGTAAATACGGAGACAATCTCCGGGACAAAGTACGGCTCATAACATTTACTCTTATAAACGAATTGACCGAGGCGGGAGAGTATATCGAAGCCAAACGGCTCATCAATCTTGCCGAGAGCGTGGACGAAGCTGGAGAGTACGGATTACTTGCAAGAAGCGTGGAAGTTAAATTCAAAGATTATTACGAGAGGGCGTGATGAAAACCAATTCGGAATGGAAAAATTATAAATTGATAGCCACGGGGAAGGGCGAAAAACTCGAAAAGTTCGGGGATATAACTTTACTGCGACCCGATCCGCAGGTCATTTGGGACGCCCCTTACGAATTGAAAGGTTACAAAGAGCTGGATGCATATTATATAAGGAGCTCGACGGGTGGCGGCAGGTGGGAAACTAAAAGACCCATACCCGAAAAATTCCGAATAACGTGGAGAAATTTAAGTTTCGAACTGAAACTTATGGGATTTAAGCACGTCGGGATTTTTCCCGAACAGGCTGTCAACTGGGCGAGAATGATAGAAGTTATCGAAAGCTCCTCCCGTCCCGTGAACGTATTGAATTTATTCGGATATACCGGCGGAGCCACTGTGGCATGCGTGTCTGCCGGAGCGAAAGTATGTCACGTCGATGCGGCAAGGGCAATGTGCGAAACCGCCAAACGGAATGTCGCCTTGAACGGGTTGGACGAGACCAAGACCAGGTTTATAGTAGACGATTGCGTTAAATTCGTGGAGAGAGAAATACGGAGAGGTAAAACTTACGACGCCGTAATAATGGATCCGCCGAGTTACGGCAGGGGACCCAAAGGTGAAATGTGGAAACTGGAGGACAAAATCTTTTCCCTGGTTCAGCTTACGGAAAAGGTCTTAAGCGACGATCCGTTGTTTTATCTTATAAATTCATACACGACGGGCTTACAGCCTACGGTAATGAAAAATATAATCGATATAATTTTCAAAGACAGAAAGCACATTTCCGACGCCGACGAAATAGGAATCGCCGGAGAAGACGGGATAACCTTGCCTTGCGGCTGTTCGGCTTTTTGTACTTTTAGGGACAATTAACGAAAAGTACTTGTTTAGTTTGTCGAAATATGTTATATTTTTTATGTTAATCTTTAATGCGGTACCGTGATGCCGACAAGATTCGTAGAAAATGCTGTTTTTATGGGTTTTGCGTCGGCAAGACCCTTTTTTTCGGAGGAGCAGATGGTTATTAAAGCGACGATTATGGAGTCCGACGCCATAAGCAGAGCCCTGAAACGCATTGCTCACGAAATTACCGAAAAAAATTCCGGCGCCGAAAATCTCCTTCTTGCGGGGATACGCACCAGAGGCGTACCTCTTGCGGAAAGAATAAGCGGTTTGTTGAAATTGTTCGAAAACGTCGACGTTCCGGTAGGACAGGTGGATATTACGTTTTATCGGGACGATTTGAGTTTGATTGCGGAAAAACCCGAATGTAAAGGCACTTTTTTGCCTTGTTCGGTGGAAGGGAAAAAAGTAATTCTCGTCGATGACGTGTTATATACCGGCAGGACGGCTAAAGCCGCTCTCGACGCCGTTATGGAGCAGGGACGTCCTTCGTCGGTACAGCTTTCCGTACTTGTGGACAGAGGACACAGGGAGCTTCCCGTAAGGGCTGATTTCGTAGGGAAAAACCTTCCCACGTCTCAGTCTGAACTCGTTAAAGTTGAATTAACGGAGACGGACGGGAATGACAGAGTGGTTTTAATCGAAAAAGAAATATAAACGGAGGTTTCGAAATGAAGAATTTTATCAAATTTTGGAAGGGGTACAGCGGTAAAGACGTAGCGCTTTCCTTCCAACACATGTTCGCTATGCTCGGCGCAACGATAACCGTACCCCTTGTAGTCGGTATGAGTATTCCGCTGGCATTGCTTTCCGCAGGCGTGGGAACGATCATATTTTATTTTGTTACCCAACGCAAAGTTCCCGTGTTTCTCGGGTCGAGTTTTGCGTTTATGCCCGGTTTGCTGACGATTTTTTCTCAGCAGGAACTCTATTCTTACAATGCCGTCGCCTTGGCAGCGATGATTGCTCTGGTGCTTGCCGGCTTGGTATATGTAGTGTTCAGCTTCGTTATTAAAGCGGTAGGCGTACATAAGGTCAAAAAACTTTTCCCGCCCATCGTCGTAGGTCCGGTTATTATAGTAATAGGTATGAACCTTGCCGGAAGCATATTCTGGAACGATATAGTCGCAAATTATATCGTTTATGGTTCCGCCGCTTGGAAAGAATGGACTACGGCTCTGATTACGGCATTGACTATAGTAATAATAAACGCTTTTGCCAAACCCAAATCCTTCTTAAAAGTTATTCCTATCCTTATCGGGTTTATAGTAGGATATATTTACGGTATGTGCGTAGGTCTTGTAGACTTCAAGACTATGTTCAGCGGAGATATAGTTATTTTCCAGCAAGCTAAAGAAATATGGGGCTTCTGGGGAGCATGGGCAGAACTCGACGGCGGACTCATCGGATCGGCTGTCGTTTGCATAGTGCCTATCGCTGTAGTAACCTTTATGGAACACCTCGGGGACATAAGCGCAAACTCCACTGTCTGCGGACAGGACTTTATGGTGGATCCCGGTCTTGACAAAACCGTACTCGGCGACGGTATAGCAACAGCTGTCAGCGGTATGCTCGGCGGACCTGCGAATACGACTTACGGTGAAAATACCGCAGTTTTGAGTATTACGCAAAATTACAATCCCAAGAATATATTTCTTGCCGCATTGTTCGCGGTTGTTCTCGGAGTATTCGTTCCTGTAGGAGAAATCATAAAAGCCATACCTACGGCAGTTGTCGGCGGCGCTTGCGTAGTTCTGTTCGGTATGATCGCAGCCAACGGTCTCCGCGCACTCGTGGACGGTAAGGTTGACTTCGGAAACAGCAAGAATATGATAGTGGTATCCATTACTCTTTCGGTAGGACTCGGACTCGGTGCAGTAGGGCTTGCAGGAGACATAGTTTCCACAATGAGCGGTTACGCCATCAACGGGAACGCTATAAAGATCGGATTTGCTACCAGCGGAGGAGGCTTCGTGGCAATCAGTCCTTTGGCTATAGCTACCATACTCGCTATTGTTCTCAATCTCATCATTCCCGATAAAAAAGATCCAGACGAAGAACAGATTGAAGCCAGCGAAAAAGCTCAGGCTACCCTTGCTCCCACCGTTGTGGACTATGAAGCGGTCAAAGAAATCGAAAAAGAAAGAAAAGAAGAAAAATGCGAGAACGTAGAGGGTGTTGAAGAAGAGCAGGTAAGCGTTAAAGAAGACACCGAAAATAAATAAATAAAATTTATCGCTGAAAAGCCACGGTCTAATACCGTGGCTTTTTTTCGGATAGGTGAATTATACTTTCAAGTGCAACACTTTGAGAACAAAAAAAGAAGTTCATATGAATCTGTTGTATAATTAAAATTGAAACAAAAAAACAACTGGAG
>CASDZI010000045.1 GCA_949285605.1 uncultured Christensenella sp. | reverse complement strand
CTACCATTATATAAAAACGATATACGACTATAATACCGAAGAATATTGCTTTACGTATTGGAATGAAGAGGGAGAATATGTAGACGAACGATTTTTCAATCATACCGAACTTTTGACCATACCCGAAGTACTTTTCGTGGGGAAGAAGGGAGTTATAGACTTAACGCTTCGGACGGAGGAGAGAAGTTTCGGATGGGGCGGGAATGTCTATTATTACAGAACGGGCGACGTGGTCTATTTGTCGGAAACTCCGATAAAATAAAGCAACTTGAAGTTAATTAAGTTTTCATTACAAAAAAAGCGGCAACCGAAGTTGCCGCTTTCGACGTGTTTATATAGGTCAGATATTTTTTATTATGAGGTCGGTAATTTCCGAAGTGGAGCAGAGACGCTTTCCTTCCGACCAGAGGTCTTGAGTGCGGTTGTCGCAGAGGACTTTGTCCACGGCTTTTTCCACGTCGGCGGCTTCCTCCGTCATATCGAAAGAGTAACGTAACATCATAGCGGCGCTAAGTATGGTAGCTATGGGGTTTGCCACGTTTTCGCCGAGATCGGGAGCGGACCCGTGAATGGGTTCGTAGAGACCGAGGGTGGTGTCGTTCAGAGACGCCGAGGGAAGAAGCCCTATACTTCCCGTCAGAGCACTGGCAAGGTCGCTTAGAATGTCTCCGAACATATTGCTCGTAACTATCACGTCGAACTGCGACGGGTCTTTGACAAGCTGCATAGCGGCGTTGTCCACGAACATATCGTTTACGGTAACGTCGGGGTAGTCCTGAGCTACTTCGTGTATCGCATATCTCCAAAGACGGGAGCTTTCCAGCACGTTTGCTTTGTCGATACTGGTTATTTTCTTGTTGCGTTTCTGGGCTATTTCGAAAGCTACTCTCGCTATGCGTTCGATTTCTATCTCCGAGTAACACTCGGTATCGTACGCTTCCCGACCCAGTTTTCCTTGACGGATACCTCTTTCGCCGAAATAGATACCGCCCGTAAGTTCTCTCACTATCACCATATCGAAACCGTTTTCCACGATGTCCTTACGCAGGGGGCTGCGGTCGGCTACCTGCGGAAAAAGTTTCGCAGGGCGGATGTTTGCGTAAAGTTTGAGCGCCTTTCTTATGCCGAGAAGTCCCGCTTCGGGGCGTTTGGAGCCGGAAAGATTATCCCATTTTTTACCGCCTACGGCGCCTAAAAGCACGCTGTCGGACGCAAGACAGACGTCCACGCTCTTCTTAGGTAACGGGTCGCCGTATTCGTCTATTGCGTTGCCACCCATCGGAGCGTCGCAAAAAGTGAATTTATGGCGGTATTTTTCCGCTATCCTTTCCAATACCTTTACCGCCGCTTTCACTATGTCGGGACCTATTCCGTCCCCGTAGATCAACGCTATTTTCTTATTCATATTATTATCTCCTCGCTTTATTCTATTTCGAAAAGACTGAATTTAATCGGAAAAATCCTCCAGGCAGTTCAGCAGTCCGCCCTTGTCGATGATGTTCTTGATAAAAGGCGGAAAGGCGTCGCCCTGATACGTTTTGCCGGTGGTAAGGTCGGTTATTGCTCCGCTGGAAGCGTCGAAAGTCAGTTCGTCTCCCTCGTTTATCTCCTCGCAGTCGGGACATACGACTATGGCAAGTCCTATGTTTATGGCGTTGCGGTAAAAGATACGGGCAAAACTTTTGGCTATGACCGCTTCCACTCCGCACCCTTTTATGGCGATGGGAGCGTGTTCCCTACTGGAGCCGCATCCGAAATTCTCGCCGGCGACGATGAAGTCTCCTTTTTTTACTTTGGAAGCGAAACTTGCGTCGGCGTCTTCCATACAGTGGGAAGCGAGATGTTCGACGGACGATTGATTGAGGTACCTTGCCGGGATTATTACGTCGGTATCCACGTTGTCGGCGAATTTATATACTTTACCCATATTGTTACTCCTTTTCCCTATAGGGATTAAAGTTCTTCGGGGGAGGCGAGCCTGCCGAGAACGGCGCTTGCGGCGCAGACTTCGGGGGAAGCGAGATAGATTTCGCTGTCTATAGCTCCCATTCTGCCCACGAAATTACGGTTTGTGGAGGAGATGCAGACTTCCTTGGAAGCCAGTATTCCCATATGACCGCCTAAGCACGCTCCGCAGGTGGGGGTGGAGACCACGCCGCCCGCTTCCACGATAATTTCGCAAAGTCCCCGTTTTACGCATTCGAGATAAATCTTTTGCGTGGCGGGGGTCACGATAAGTCTTACTCCGTCGGCGACCTTCCTGCCCTTGAGAACGGCGCAGGCTTTTTCGATGTCGGAAAGTCTGCCGTTGGTACAGCTTCCTATAAGCACCTGGTCGGCTTTGACCGTTTCCTTGCACGGCAAGGTCCTTACGTTGGACGGAAGATGCGGAAAAGCTACCGTGGGACGGAGTTTAGCTAAGTCGATTTCAATGGTTTTTTCGTAAAAAGCGTCTTCGTCCGAAGAAAAAACGGTGTAACCGGCGACTCTGCCCTTGAGATACTCTTCGGTTTTTTCGTCGAAGGGGAATATCCCGTTCTTTGCACCGCATTCCACCGCCATATTGCAGACGGTGAAACGGTCGTCCATGCTTAAGGACGATACGCCTTCGCCGCAGAACTCCAGAGTTTTATACAACGCTCCGTCCACGCCTATCATACCGATAAGGTGAAGGATAAGATCCTTTCCGCTCACGAAAGGAGCAAGTTTCCCTTTCAGGACTACCTTGATTTGTGCCGGAACTCTCAGCCAGGTCTTTCCGCAAGCCATTCCCATAGCCATATCGGTGCTGCCCACTCCGGTGGAAAAAGCCGCTATAGCTCCGTAAGTACAGGTGTGCGAGTCGGCGCCGATTATCACGTCGCCGGGTTTGACGATACCCTGTTCGGGCAAGAGGGCGTGTTCTATTCCCATTCTGCCCACGTCGTAGAAATGCGTTATGCAGTGTTTTTTGGCAAAGGTACGGCACGTCGCCGACTGGGTGGCGGATTTGATGTCCTTGTTCGGGGTGAAATGGTCGAGGACTATGGCTATCTTGTCCTTGTCGAAAATTTTGTCGATACCTTTTTTCTCAAGTTCCGCTATGGCTACGGGCGTGGTGATGTCGTTTCCGAGCACCATATCGAGGTTGACTTTGATCAGTTCGCCCGTTTTTATTTCGGTCTTACCGCAGGCTTTCATTAAAAGTTTTTCGGTGATTGTGTATCCCATACTGCCTCCTTAAGGAACCATATCGAACAGTTTGTTGCAACCGTTCAAGTAAGCTAAAAGCGACGCCTCCACGGTGTCGGTGGAGATCCCTCTGCCCGTCACTTCCACGCCGTTGTAGTGTAAGCGGAGGGTGGCGGCGCCCAGAGCGTCTTCGCCTTCGGTTATGGCGCTTACCGACCAGTCGATAAGTTTGAAGTCCCTGCCCGTTATGGCGTTTATCGCTTTGAAGGCGGCGTCTATAGGTCCGTCCCCGGTGGCGTTGCCGGCTTTTATCCCGTCCATGGTGTTCAGGGTTATGGTGGCGAGAGCCGGTCCGCCTTTCAGGGTGGTTATACCGTAATTGTTCAGAGTGACCGACTTCTTGACCTGCGTGGTGTTGGTGTGAGAAATAAGATATTCTATATCCTTATGCGTAATTTGTTTTTTCTTGTCGGCGATGTTCTTGAATTTTTCGAAGAGCATATTCAGTTCGTCGTCGGCTACATCGACGCCCATTCCCGTCAGGTAGTCCTTGAAAGCGTGTTTTCCGCTGTGTTTTCCGAGAACAATATTGTTTTGCACGATACCCAGAGAGGACGGGTCGATGATTTCGTAAGTGGCTTTGTTGGCGAGTACTCCGTGTTGGTGTATTCCGCTTTCGTGCGCAAAGGCGTTTTTCCCGACAAGCGGTTTGGTGGGGGGGATCTTTACGCCGGTTATGGAGCTTAAAAGCTGGCTGGTCGTATAAATCTGACGGGTGTCTATCCCTGTGTCGGCGTCGTAATACTCCCGTCTCGTCTTCAACGCCATACAGACTTCTTCCAAAGAGGCGTTGCCCGCCCTTTCGCCGATACCGTTTACCGTACATTCCAACTGGCAAGCGCCTGCCTTTATGGCGGCGAGGGAGTTGGCTACCGCAAGGCCGAGGTCGTTATGGCAGTGCGTGGCGAAAATAACTTTGTCGGCGTTTTTTACGTTGGACAGAATATAACGGAAAGTATCCTCGATTTCTTCGGGATAACTGTATCCCACGGTGTCGGGGATATTTATGGTGGTGGCGCCGTTGTCGATAGCCGTCTGAATGGCTTTGATGAGGAACGGTCTTTCGCTACGCATGGCGTCCTCGCAGGAGAACTGCACGTCGGAAACCAAAGTCTTTGTGTAACGCACGCTTTCGGCTATACGTTCGAGGACCTGGGCTTCGTTCATTTTCAGTTTATATTGCATATGGACGGGACTGGTCGCCAGAAACAGGTGTATCCTCGGAGCTACGAGGGCGGATCTCAACGCTTCGAAACTTGCGTCGATATCCTCTTTCTTGCAACGGGACAGCGAACAAACTACCAGATTTTTTCTGGCTTCGGCGATTTCTTTTACCGAAGCGAAGTCTCCGGGGGAAGCCGCGGCGAAACCCGCTTCCAGTACGTCCACGCCGAGTCGTTCGAGTTGAGCGCTCATTTCCAGCTTTTCGGAAGCGTGCATACTGTTGCCGGGGGCTTGTTCTCCGTCTCTTAAGGTGGTGTCGAAAATCAGAATTTTTCTCATATCGTAATTGTACCTACTTGATTATATTTATAAATTTTATTATAATTATCCAATAAAACATTGTCAAATAATCTTAAGTTTTACGGTGGAGTAAAAATGAAATTTCTGATAGCCCCCGACAGTTTCAAAGGGGGATTGAGCAATACCGAATTCTGCAATATCGCCGCAAGAGTATTGTCGGGATACGGGCAGGAATGTCGCCTGTTTCCCTTAAGCGACGGAGGAGACGGTTTTTTAACCACTTACGTTTCGGTTTTCGGCGGTACGGTTTCGGAGTGTAAAGTTTCCGACGCAAATTTCTTAAAGAGATTTGCCCGCTACGCTTTCGACGGAGAAAAAGGTGTTTGCGCCGTGTCCGAATGTGCCTCTTTAGCCAATACTATGATAAAAAATCCGCTTTTTACCACTACGTTCGGGTTGGGAGAAATCATCAGACTGTTGCTGAAATTAGGGAAAAAAGAAATTATAGTCGGACTGGGCGGCAGCGCCACCAACGACGGCGGAGCAGGGATGCTTTCGGCGCTCGGAGTAAAATTTTACGACGGAGACGGACAGGCTTTCGTACCCGTAGGCAATACCCTTAAAAATATAAAAGCTATCGACGTTTCGGATTTCAGAAAGTCGGTGGAAGGAAGAATTTTTAGGGTCTTAACCGATGTAAAAAACCCTTTGACAGGTGAAGAAGGTTGCAGCAGGATATTCGCTCCGCAGAAAGGAGCGTCCGCTCAAGACGTCGAAGAACTGGAAACCAATATGCTTTATTACGTTACCCAAACTTCCTTTACAGGCGTCGACCCGAATTTTGAAGGAGCCGGAGCGGCAGGGGGACTGGGGTATTGCTTCAAGGCGTTTTTCGACGCAGAGACGGTTTCCGGGGCGGAGTTTTTCATATCCTCCGCCGCTTTTAAGAACGCTTTCGACGAGTGCGACGTCGTCATAAGCGGAGAAGGCCGTTTCGACGCCACTGGCGGAAAATTGTTTTCTGCGGGAAAAGCTTGTCCGAAAGTAATTTCCGACGCAGTCAGAGCGGGGAAAAGGGCGGTGGTTTTCTGCGGAGAAAAGGAAGGCGGATTCGAGTTCGGAGAGGCGGAAATTATCGAGATCAACGACAGAGGTCTTTCTCTGCGTGAAAATATCGCTTCGAGCGGAGAGCATTTGGAAAAAGCCCTTCGCATTTTTGCGGAAAGACTCTGTCAAAGCTAAAGGTAAGTCCCGTATTCCGCACGGGGCTGTTGAGACGATAAACCGATATTTACGCATTGTTTATAAGGAGAAACGGGTTGAAAAAGAAAACGGAAAATATTCATCTTTTGTATTCGGGAAAGGAACGGATAAATAAAGCGGTCGCCGCCATCGTCTTAGGGATTTTGGTCAATTTAGCTCTGTTTGCTGTAAAACTTTATATCGGACTTTCTTCCAACAGTCTTTCGGTAATGACCGACGCCGTCAATAATCTGTCCGACAGTCTGGGGTTTATCATAGCTGCGGCGGGATTTTCTTTTTTAAGAAAAAAAGCGGCGGGAGAAATGGTTTACGGCTACGGCAGAGTGGAGTACCTTGCCGATTTCGTCATAGCTACCGTAGTTTGTATAGTAGGCGCAAGTTTTCTTTATCTTGCCGTGGAAAGGTTCGTATTACCTTATCTTCTCGTATTTACCTGGAATTATTTTGCAATAATAGCTTCCACCGTCGTCGTTAAAATTCTTCTCGGACTGTTCTTCCGTTTTTTCAATAAAAGGGTGGACAGCGGGGTGCTGAAAGGAGCTTCCCTCGACAGCTTCACCGACGCGGGGGTGACGACTATGTCACTGATAGGATTTTCCCTTAACCGTTACGCCAATCTCAGACTTGACGCCGTTTTCGGCTTGATTATAGGCGTGATTATGCTGATTAACGGAATAAAATTGCTTATATCGGCCGCTAAAAAAATCCTCGGGGAAAAAATTTCTTCGGACAGGGAGCGGGAGATAAGGGAAATTTGTTTGTCTCACGACGAAGTGGCGGAGATAAAAAGTCTTTCTCTTCACGATTACGGCGCCGAAAATAAACAATTAGTTTTGGAACTTATATTTACAAAAGAGGAAACATTTGATATAATTGATAAAGTTATCGGGGAAATAACCGAAACGCTTTCGGAAAAATTCCGTTACGATACGAAAATCTGTTTATCGAGGAGGCAGAATGAAACCCAGAGCTAAAAAGGCGTTGATAATCGTCGGTATAATTTTGGCCATTATCGTATGTTTCATATTGATTGTAAGTCTTGTATCAGTTATCGGCAACAACGCAAACATCAAATATGCCCGCAGTCTTTCCAAGGTGGAACAGGACGATCCGTTGGACGCTCCGTACATCGACGAAGAAACCGGCTATTACACCTTTACTACGGACAGAGAGTTCAAGATTTTACAGCTTACCGACGTACATATCGGCGGCGGAGCGTTTTCTCTGCGTAAAGATATTATGGCAATCAACGCCGTTTACGACCTTATCGCTTACACAAAACCCGATCTCGTAATAGTAACGGGAGATATGGCTTATCCCGTGCCGTTCTCCAGCGGCAGTTTCAACAATATGGCTCCTACCAAGACCTTTGCGGAAACGATGGAAGCTATCGGAGTTTACTGGGCGGTGGTATTCGGAAACCACGACAGCGAAGTGTACAGCTATTACGACCGTGAACAAATTTCCGACTATTATTCTCGTCCCGAATTAAAATATTGCCTTTATCAGGAAGGGCCCGAGGACGTGGACGGTTACGGCAACTATTTCATAAACGTCAAGAACAGCGCCGGGATAATAACCCAGTCCCTCGTTTTGTTCGACTCTCATGCTTATGCAAAGGGATTTTTCCGTGATTACGATAACATTCATCCCAATCAGATAACCTGGTATGAAAACGAGATCAAGCGCCTCGACAATATAAACAAATCCAACGGCGCAACCGAAACTCTGAAGAGTCTGGCATTCTTCCACATACCTCTTGTGGAATGCAAAGACGCGTATTTCGAATGGTACGATAACGGGCAGAAAGATACCGAGAACGTGAAGTACGTTTACGGCAACGCCGGCGAAACGGGGAAAGTGGTTTACAGCGGGATAGGTGAGGACGAACTTTTCGAAACGATGCTGAAATTGGGCAGCACCAAAGGCGTATTCACCGGACACGATCATTACAACAATTTCTCTTTATACTATAACGGAGGCGAAGGAGACGACTATATCCGTCTAACCTACGGAATGAGCATAGACTACCTCGCATACTTCGGAATAGCCAAAGAAACCGCTCAGCGTGGCGGAACGGTAATCGAAGTGGGGACGGACGGCAGTTTCGATTGCTACGGATTGAGGCTTGTAGACAAGAAAGAAATCCGTGCAATAGGCGATTTTTAATTGCCAAAGCGAAAAAAGTATTATATAATAGTCAAGGTTATCAACAAGGGGACGGGCAAACGACCATAACCGTCCCGCACACGGAGAGATGTCCGAGGGGTCGAAGGAGCACGATTGGAAATCGTGTGTACGCCAAAAGCGTACCGTGGGTTCAAATCCCACTCTCTCCGCCAAATGTATAAAAACGCACGTTTTCGTGCGTTTTTAGCATTTTTAGAACATAAATGTGGGATTTGAACGGGCAGATAGACGGGCAAAGAGAAGATAAGACGGTACCTTTTCCCTTTTCTGCGTGACGGGCGTTGCAGTCACATACGTCTTAGTATGCTCCTTTACTTCCGCACTTGAAAAAGCAAAATCTTCCGCCTTCTTTTCTCTTTGCTTTTCTATAAGCGGACATACCGCCCCGGCCCGTCGCTCGTCGCAACAAGACCTCTTACCTCAACAGACAAATATTCATTTGTCCGTTTCGCCTTTTGGTCTGTTGCTCCTCTTTCCCAAAAACCTTACTTCTCTTCGTTCATTCAGTTTTTTGGGAGCCCTGTTCTCCTCGACCTTTTACCTCAACAGACAAATATCCGTTTGTCCGTTTCGTCTTTTGGTCTGTTGCTCCTCTTTCCCAAAAACCTTACTTCTCTTCGTTCATTCAGTTTTTTGGGAGCCCTGTTAAAATATGCGAGAGAGCGAGGAAATCCCACTCTCTCCGCCAAAAGGAAATAATACGAACACCGAGACAAATTCGGGGTTCGTATTATTCTTTTCTGACGATTATTTCGGTATCAGAATAGAATTATGAATACTTACGACAACAGCCGGGCGAAAACAATCGCTCGGCGTTTTCTATGCCAAAAACAACATACGGTTGCCGACTTGCTAGCGTATAAAAAATACCGTATGCAGTTATCCAAAGAAGCCGAACTCAAAGAGCTACGAACATTATTCAAAAACAACCTTGAAAAGTTTGTTTTGTATATCCGCAGTCAGAACACGAACCCGTATTCGTATCGGGATTACTTGCGCGCCTGCAATTATCTCGGCTTGGATATGACGGAAAACAAGAACCGCTTTCCCACGATTTCAAACGTTGGCACGATATTCGTATAGACGAATACAACACCGCAAAAGCATTGAAAGACGAGCAGGAACGTAAAGCCCTTTACGACAGATTTGCCGCCGTAGCAAGCAAGTATTTAGGGCTTGAATACGATAAAAAGTCGGTCTATATAGCGATTATCGCACAAAAGCCGTCGGATCTCATTCCCGAGCTTCAGGGCCGTTTCCCCATAAGGGTGGAACTCGACAACCTCACCGAAGAGGACTTTGTCAAAATCCT
>CASDZI010000044.1 GCA_949285605.1 uncultured Christensenella sp. | reverse complement strand
TTTGAAATTACATCCTTCTAAAACGCAAATGGCAGAAACACTAAAGGATACGAAGTTTTATATCCATTTGAAATTACATCCTTCTAAAACGCTGTGTGATGTTGTGGGCAAAATCTTGGCGTTTTATATCCATTTGAAATTACATCCTTCTAAAACTATCTTCGACGGTCTTTGCACCCCACGCAAGTTTTATATCCATTTGAAATTACATCCTTCTAAAACTCATCGACATAGTAGCTGTCTTTTGCTACAGTTTTATATCCATTTGAAATTACATCCTTCTAAAACAAAGCACCGATAGCCTGTTCGGCAACACCGGTTTTATATCCATTTGAAATTACATCCTTCTAAAACCTCAAATTATATTTGAAAGTTAAGAATTTCGAGTCTTGAGTTCGAGTAATTTCCTTTCGTATTATGGATATTTATATTATTGTATCACAAAAATCCTTGTCGAGAAAGAGCTTTTTTTCATATTGCAATTTCTTTTCCCGATGCGTACCTTCGAGCAAAATAACGGGCAGACCTTTATATAGGCTTTGTCGGTAAAGAGTCTCTATTTCGGTTTCGTTGAGATAAGACTTCAAATTAACGAAAACCATAACCTTGAAGAGTTTTAATTCCGCACAGATATTGACGTATTGTATGAGATTTTCTAAAATTTTCCCTTGTTCTTTTACCGGTATAATTCCCACGAAATTCAGTATTTCTTTTAATTCGGGCGATTCTTTCGGCTCCGTTATTATATCGGTACGAAAAGTAAATCTATTTATTTTTTCTTTCAATTCGTTAAAAGAATTCATTATTTCGTTATAATCGGCAAAATCTAAAAAAAGCTCTTTTTCGAATTGTTTATACAATTTCCCGATAATTGCCTTCCCGGTAAAATCCAAGTTAAAATAATCGCTGATACAGCAGATATCCGACGACTGCAGTATTTCTCCGTCCCTCTCCACGGCAATTTCTCTCGCAGGAAATTCTCTGTAAAGAAAGTCGCACATTATTTTAGAAAAAATTTTCGGACTTTCTATTTCCAAAACCGCTATTTCGTCGGTTTCCAGCACCCTGTTGTCGCAGTTGTATAGTCTAAGTATCATATAATAATCAAATTCTTATCGCTGTCCTCGACTTCGCTTCGTCTTTCGCCGCAGCATATTTCCATATCTCCGAATTGCTTTTCGGTGACGGTAAGCATCATTACGCTGCCTTTCCGCGGCATAAACTTCCCTATCCTTTCTTTAAGAAGTTTCATTCCCGTCATATTCAGAGTAAGTTTACAATAGACCGATTCCTGCAACATAAGGAAACCTTCCTTGACCAGTCTCTTCCGGAAATCCGCCGCCACCTTCCGTTCCTTTGCCGTTTCCCTCGGCAAATCGAAAAACAATATCAACCTCATATACCTGTAACTCATATCATTTGAATTCGTATAATTTCAGTCCCGACACCTCTCCCGACGTAAGGCAGGACAAAATGCTTCTTACGCTTTCCGCTATCGCATTATACAAAGTGTATTCCTTGTCCAATTTTACTTTCTTGTTCAGTAAATCCACCAAGCCGAATTTATAATCCTTGTCAAAGGGCTTTTCGCGATGGTTATAGACGTATTCGTCCGCTATGACTCTGAATGGCTCGATAATATCGCAGGAAAGGTTGAATTCGTTAAATTCGTTGCGGTGATTTATGCCTAACTGCGTGAGATACCCGTTTGCTGTGACTTCACGGTTGATACAAGACAAAATTATGCTGTATCCGTAATTCAATGCGGCATTTTCGTCGGTTCTGATTTCCCTGGAAAAGCCGTTGCCGAAAAGGGTATTGAACTACACTTTCGCCGCATGTCCTTCACGGTTGGTGGCGTCGTTGAGCGCTATTTCGGACGCATAAGAGTACAGCGTCTCCGCTCTTTCCGCGAAGCCGTATTTTGCCAGCAACGCAGCCTGGTTGACGATCTTGCGGTAAATTATCAAGGTGTTTACCGAAGTTTTAACGTCTTCGGACCAGGCTATCTGTTGTCTTATCTTTTTGGAACAGTTACAGCTCCCGTAATAATTGACCAACTCCCCGTAAGGGTTATGTTTCTCGTCGCAAAATACCACCTTTATTTTATTTCGCGCCAGTTCGCAGAGTGCTACTCCGGTTATATTCACGTCGGGGCAAGCGATCAAAAGATAATGTATTTCCGAAAGATGTATCTTTTTGGTTTCTTCGGCGCGTATTATCAGATAATTGCTTGCCGCGCTTATTTTGCAGGAACTGTTGACTACGACTTCCCTCCAGCCCACACTAAATTACCTTCCATTCCGATACGTAAAGTCCTGTTACCGATTCGTCCATTAAAACAAGATTTTGTTTAAGAATGGTTTTATTTAATCTGCCGAACTTCCCTCCGCCTAAATTATCATCGAGTTTTAAGTCTTTTGATTTTGTATTACTGACGATAAGCATCTTCTTTAATAAATCAGCTTTCCTGACTATACTCATTTCGTCGAAATACTTTTCCTTTATCTCCTGAAGTTTATCGGCAAAATTTGCGTACAAAGGCATGGTCTTGCGGACGATAAAGCTATAATCGTCTATAAATTCCTTGATCAGTCCGTCGAAACTGTCTTCCCACTCTTTTGCGAGCCTGTCCCGCTCGGCAAGATAAAGCAATTTTTCGTATTTTGCCTTGACGTACAATTCCGTAGCGTTGTTTTGTTCTAATGTGCCTGTTATAAAGCATTTTTGCCCGTTCATTACGATTTTTTGATACTTATAGATATTCCTTACTATTCTGACGCCTTCCCCGTACTCTTTTTCGAAATATTCCCGTATCGCTCCCGGCTTGTTTTTTTCGGCATAGAGTATCCTCACCGGGACTTTATCGAAAACGTATTCCGTGACGAAGCCTTTGCCTTTCTTTTTCTGTTTGGCTAAAATCACGAAATAAGCAGGTTTCTCGGAGGAATATCCTCCGTAAACAGCCGACGGCATAGGTATTCCGTTCGTATTTTTCAAAGGGATAAGGTCTTTTTTTCCGCTGTCGGGTCCGTAAATCGTCTGATCGTAAAACTGCGATTCCGCCATAAAACTCTTCTGTTTTACCACAAGGCAGTTGTTCTTTTCCATCGTGGCAAACACGTTGCCGTAACGGGTGTTGTCCCAGAGATATTCGCCTTCGTCGTCTATGGCTATCTTGTCGTTATCGGCGTATTGCATTAAATCGAGTATTATTCCGTAACGCTTGTTTATCAATTTTTTTACGTCGTCGTGAGCTTTATCGGAATTTTTAATATAGTACTTTAATGCGATATTGCGGTGTTCCTGCCCCCACATCGGACAAGCTACCGTGGTAAACTGGCCCACTACCGCGGTAAGATAAGCGTCCTTTGCGTGGTGGAAATTGTTGAGCGATCTGATTTTGTAAAAACCGGCTTTCCCCTGTTCTCTGTATTTTCTGCGGAACTGGCTGTTCAATCCCGCTTTTACGCACTCTATGACCGCGTCGGGGTATCTCCTTTGCAACAGCTTCTTCACTTCTTTTACGGTCTGAGAAGTCTCCACTAATTGTCTGTTGATAAATCCTACTTTTTCGTCGTCGCCGTATTCGCTCTTTTGCAAATTGGTAAATTTCTTCGTGCCGATAAATTTCTTATCGTATAAGAATTTCCAGAATTCATACATATCCTTACGAATGTCGGGACGTAAAGTCAACGTATCGCTCTTTTTCTGATTTTCTATCTTCTTGACCAAAACCCTGTTTTCGAAACTGTCGTCGGTAATATACGCACGAGGCACGATATGGTCTATTTCGCACTCCCCTACTTTATCGAAACTTATGCTTTCTCCGCTATACATACACCTGCCGAGCTGTATAAGCCAAAGATATAATTTGTCACTATCGATGGTCTTTTTCTCGCTCTCCAGCCGCTTCAGTTCCGCATAACAGTCTTTTTCAAAATACTTTTCGTTTTTGATTTCGTCGTAGAGTTTTTTGAGCCGTTGAGTGCGGCTGTCTTTCTTTTTCTTGTCCTCTTCTCCCGTCGTGCTTTCGAGGAAGATCCTCGCCGGATCCTTGCCTGCGACTTTACTTATTTCTTCCACTATTTTAAGCGCATTCCATATCCCCTTCTTTACCGCGGGCGAGCAATAGAGTTCTTCCACGTCGGCGTGACGGAATTTCGTTATGGTTTCCTCTTCCCTGCGGAACATATCCTTAAATCCCAACGCTTCGTCGAAAATAATCTCGTTGAAATGCTTGTCGGTGTCGTACATCGTTTCCAGTACCGTCTTCCCGTTGCTTCCGACGACGCCGTGCAAAGCCTTCCTCGAAAAACTTCCCCATTTGGTGTATTTAAGCCTTATTATCGCCTCGGTTTCCGAGGGCGTAAAACACTTTAATTCCCTTATCCTTTTTCTCCTTATATTCAAATCGTCGAAAATGGTAAGTATCCTTATCGCTTCCTCGTAGGAGTCGATTTTTTGACGATCGAAATTATCTTTAAGCTTGTTCTTGAAATCGATAAGCGTAGCCATGGAAGAAGTCAGCGTTTCGTCGGAAAGTCCTTTTAATTCCCCTTCGCCTATTTCCACGTTGAACGTCTTGCCCAACCTGTCTTTTATGTTCTTTACGGTGACCTTTTTCCTTACACAACATAAATTGAGGAAAATATCCTCTTTCCATTCCTTGGGCAGATTTTTTCCTTTGAATTTTATCTTGTTGATTTCGTTCAGGACGCCGTACGCCTGATATAAGATAGAGTTCTTCGGCAGCGCCTCCTCTTCGGGGAAAATTTTACACTTATTGGTCATTCTCGTGATAAAATTCTCCGCAAAAGTGTCGGTATCCACCTTTTCGTAGAAATTCCAGGGAGTTACCCTTCCTTCGATCTCTTTTTCCGCCCAACTGTGTTTCCCCTTGAGCGGACCGACGTAATAGGGTCTGCGGAAAGTCAGTAAGGACAGAATTTTTTCCTTGTTCTCCTTAAGTACGGGATAGTGCTTACCCTGATTATCGATTATTGCCGTGAGTTCGGCTTCCTGCATCTGATAAGGTATCGCCGCATTCCTTACGGAATTGAGCTTAGGCAAAAAGTCGCCTAATTCGATTTCTTTTATACAGTACGCTTTTTCTTCGCTGTCGGGCATTTCCGCAAGCAATGCCTTGACCTTCTGATAAAATTCTTCCTCTCCGACCTTTTTTTCGTAACGACCGTATTTTTTGGTTTTGCTTCCTACGTAATTGACGTAATTTACTCCTTTCTCTTTACGGAAAAACGCACTGTATTGTTTGGGAAGATATTGCTTTATCAGTCCTTTCAGAATTTTAAGATCCTTTTTGTGTTTTTCGAAACGGTTAATCATGGCTTCGCTTATAGTCGCCGCCCCCTGCATAACGTCCTCGAACAATATCGACATATATATGGCTTTGAGCGCAAGGAAAACGTCTTCGTACTCTCCGCATAATGCGATCAGTTCCGCTTCCTGCTCTTCGTATTTGGAATCGGAGAAAGAGAATTTGACCGCTTTGTCGTTTTCGTCCTTTATCTCCTCTTTACTGAACACTATATCGCTTAACGACGCTTTGTTCCCCACAACCGCCGAAGAAAACGCCTTGATAAAATCCTTTTCTTCGCTGTCGGCGAAAAGTTCGACGATTTTGTCTTTCTTTGCCGATTTCGACAGACGTTTGTCTTGCAAAATTTCCGTTACGTTCTCTATCCTTTCGGTATAGCGGAAGTCTTTTTCGTGTTCGTAAAGTAAAATTTCAAAAAGTTTCTTTATTTCCTCTTTCAGCAACCCTCCGCCGCTTTCGAAAGCTTTGCCCTCGTAAAGGAAATTCCCTCTGTATTTTATAATGTGATGTATGGCAAGATAAATAAGCCTTTCGTCGGCTTTGTCTTCCGTGGTCATGAGGTACTTTCTCAAATGATATATCGTTCGTGTATTTGCCCCTCGGAAATAATCTCTGTCGGTATATTCTCCGTCGAAAAGATTATATCTGTTAAGTCTGAAATAATCGCCTTCCCCCATCCTTAAACTGCTCTCTTTTAGCCTTGCTAAAAATCCTTCGTCCCTTGCCGCCACCATACGGTAAAGCAATTCCTGCAAAAGTCGTATCCGTTCTTTTCGCCTTTCATATCTTCTTCGTTGTCCTCTGAATATCCTCGTATTTTTTGCAGTTTGCGCCGGCTCGAATAAAAATGCGCCCCAGGCGTCCTTGTTTTTCAGCTTTAGAAGATTATACTCGCCGTCTATCGCCGCCCAACCCACGGAATTGGTCCCTATGTCCAACCCTACACAGTAATCTTGAATTTTCTTTGCCATTTGTCTTGACTCCCCTTTGATTTGATGTTATTATCTTAATGTAACTATTTGAAATTACATCTTGAGTTAAAATAAATGTTACACTTACAGCCTTTTCGAAGGTAGCTGCCGCAAGGCGGCTTTTTTTCTGCAAAATCCTTTTTTATTGTAACATACGACAAATCTCCCTACAATAGCCTTTTCCCATTTTTTCCTGTATGTTTCGGCTTGATTTTTGCGGAGATTTAGGTTATCATTATTTTACAGCGTTTGCTGTATTACGGAGGTAGTCGTGCGGGAAAAAGCCGAAGCGAGATATGCTCGCATAAAGAACTTTATCGAAAAATGTTATTTCGAGGAAAACCGTTTCCCCTCGGAAAGGGAAATAGCCTTCGCATTGGGGCTGGATCCCGGCAATCTGCACCGCTATATTGCGGAAATGAAAAAATCGGGTTTGCTTGCGGACGAAAACGGGCGCAGGTGTATAAAAAGCGAACGTATGGTCAAAGCTATCGACGACGTCGTAAGGACTCCGCTTCTCGGAAGCGTGTCCTGCGGGAAACCTTTGCTTTGCGAAGAAAACGTGGAGACCTATCTCGATATTTCCTCCAAAATTTTGGGGAAGGGTAAGTTTTTTGCATTGAAAGCCAACGGCGACAGTATGACGGGCGCAGGAATAGCCGACGGCGATATCGTTATCGTCAAGGTCCAGTCTTCCGCTTCCGACGGCGATATAGTCGTAGCGCTGTGCGACGGAGAAGAAGTTACACTGAAAAGGTATTATAAAGACTACGAAAACCGCCTTATCCGCCTGAAAGCCGAAAACCCGTCCTACGAAGATATGTTTTATAAAGACGTGGAGATCCAGGGAGTGGCGGTAAAAGTAATTAAAAATCTATAATCTATGACGGAAAAACAGCGGATATATTTTTGTATCGATATGAAATGTTTTTACGCTTCGGTAGAGTGTGCGGAGCGAGGACTTGACCCGTTCGAAACGCCGCTCGTAGTGGCCGACGAAACCCGTGGAAAAAACGCCCTTTGTCTCGCCGTTTCCCCGCGTCTCAAGTCTTTGGGCGTAAAAAACCGCTGCCGTCTTTCGGAAATTCCCTCTTCGATAAAATATATCGTGGCAAAACCCCGCATGAAAAAGTATATCGATTACGCCGCAGACATCTACGACGTTTACCTGGAATACCTGTCCCCTTCCGACATACACGTTTATTCCATCGACGAGTCTTTTCTCGACGTGACGGATTATCTCGGATTATACCGTAAAACGCCCTGTGAATTCGCAAAATTCCTCCTTGCCGAAATAGCCAAAACCAAGCATATCCCCGCCACCTGCGGTATCGGCACGAATTTGTATCTTGCCAAAATCGCCCTCGATCTGACCGCCAAGAAAACAAAGGACGGCATAGGCTATCTCGACGAAGACCTCTACAAAAAAACTCTCTGGACGCACCGACCTTTGAGCGACTTCTGGCAGATTTCCTCGGGGATTTCCGCACGTCTTTCAAAATACGGTATTTTCGATATGAAGGGTATTGCCGAAGCGTCGGAAGAACTCTTATACAAAGTTTTCGGCATCAACGCCGAACTGCTCATCGACCACGCTTACGGACGGGAAAGCTGCACCCTCGCCGATATCAAAAACTATAAGTCGAAGTCGAGATCCGTCTCTTTTTCGCAAATTCTTCCTTCGGACTACGATTACGAAAAAGCCGCTCTGGTAATGGACGAAATGCTCCTTGCCGGATGCCAGGAAATGATGAAACGGAACGTGGTCACCGATTCCGTCGGAATATATATAGGTTATGCGGATTTTTCGGGCTTGTCGGGCGGCGGCACCGTAAAAATGACGGTAAAAACCAACGTTTTTTCGGCAATCGCCCCTTATGTCAGCCGATTATTCAGCGAAAAGGCGGACAAAAATCTGCCCATAAGGCGTTTAGGCATAACTTTCAATTCGGTTTCCTCCGTCTCGAACGAAACCTACGATCTGTTTACCGATTTTGAAAAAATCCGCAAGGAAAAGGAAGCGGAAAAAACCGTCCTCGGGCTTAAGGCACGTTTCGGAAAAAACGCCGTTTTACGCGGAATGGATTTCTGCGACGGAGCCACCGCCGCCGAACGGAACCGCCTGATAGGAGGACACAACGGTGAATAAAACCGACCGTGCAAAGCAATTCTTGCCATTCGACTCGCTCAAAGGCTTACAAGAGGAACTCCGGAAGCGGGAAGAACGCCGCACCCGACAACCGAAACGCCTACTTTCCGAAGAGCGGAAAGAAGAAATTTCCTCTACTTTACTCCGTCTTACCAAAGGTACGAAAATCCGCATTACGTTTTTCCTCGACGGACATTACCCGGAAATAGAAGGAGAAGTCTCCGAACTCAACTTCCCCCTCAAATACCTCGTCTTAGGCAATGAAAAAATCTTCTTCGACGATATATTCGATATAAGACGCCTAACCTAAGCGTAGCCCGATCAGATCAGCCTCTTTTTAACCACGAATAACCTTTTGCCATAACTCCGTACAAAAAATATAATTTGCGATAAACCAACAATACTTTAATTTTTCTACAGCACCGCAGGTATCGGCTATTTTCAAATATTGTTTATAGGCTGTTTTATTATTCGTTTCCTTCCAAAAAAGGCTCTTGCATCAATTGATTTTTTTGACACAGCGAACAAAATTTCCGAAAAAAAATTATTTTTTATTCCCGGATATATCGTTCTTGATCTGCGTAGTGGAAATTTCAGGCGTTCTCGGAAGATATACTACTTCGCAATAATCTTTCAGGAAATCGAATTTGCCTTTCCAGTCATCTCCCATTACGAATAAGTCTATCTTAAATTCTTTAACGTCGGAAATCTTCTGTTCCCAGCAATTTTCTTCTATTACCAGATCCACGCATCTCAGGGCTTCCAGCATTTTCTTCCGTTCATTATAAGAAAAATAGCATTTTTTTCCTTTTTGTGCATTAAATTCGTCAGAAGATAATCCTACCGCTAAATAATCTCCCATTGCCTTTGCTCTTTGCAAGAGATTTATGTGTCCGTAATGTAGCAAGTCGAACGTTCCGTAAGTTAAAATTTTTTTCAAGCGATCTCCTTAATTTTTCATATTTTATTAAAATAAACTATTTTATTCTTTTTCTTACCTTTAATTTTTTATAAAGCAATTTTAATTCATTTTTTAGGACAAAGCAAGCAATAATAAGTAACGCCGATAATATTATTAAATTATAAACCCAATTCAAAGACTTAAACGCATATTCAACAAGTACATAAGCCGGAATGGCAATCAAAAAATACCAGTATCTGACTTTCAGTCCGATAATTTTACGCAATACCAGTGTTTGAACCAACACGTCCGCCGTAAATCCCAACAAAAACGCAACATTTGAT
>CASDZI010000043.1 GCA_949285605.1 uncultured Christensenella sp. | reverse complement strand
ATATTATTTCACCTCAAAACCGGTGGATTTTACCGATCGGATCAGGTATGCTTTGGAAAATTGTCTGCAAGAAGCGGCGGTTTTTTTCGATATTCCGCCCACATCGTCTTTCGAAACGGTTTATTCCGAGTTGAAAAATTTTCTTTTCAGAGCATATGCCGGGGACGCCTTTTCCTTCGAAGAAAGCGTAATTTTATTTCTCGAAGAATTTGCACGTTTGTACGGCGTTGAAAAATTCAGGATTTATTCCGCAGAAGAGTTTTTCGACGAATTGTTGAAAAAAGGTTATAATTTTGAGAATAAAAAAAGTCGAAAGCTGAAATTTTTATCGACAGAAAGGGAAAGAAAAGAACAGTTGTTTAAACTGTTATTGAAAGAAGGGTTTACGAAATGAAAAAAGAAAAATTTGTTTCCGGCGTAAAATTTATTTGTAAAAGATGGTTTATCGACGCATTTTCCGGAATGGCGCAAGGACTGTTCGTTACTTTGATAGCCGGGACCATTATAAAAACCATTGGCGAACTTATCAGAGACAATTATGTCGGAAGAATCCTGGTTTTAACGGGGAACGTGGCTTCGGTGCTTATGGGGGCAGGGATCGGAGCCGGCATAGCTTCGCATCTCAAAGCCTCGAAATTAGTTATATTCGCATCCATCGTTGCAGGGTTTATAGGAGCAATGAGCAGTCAGTTTATAGGCGCCGATTTTTCAGGCGGAAATATGGAAGCTATTTCCGCCATAGTGACAAAAGGACTTCCCGGCAATCCCATCGGTGCTTACGTTACGGCTTTACTTGCCTGCGAAATAAGTAATCTCGTTGCCGGAAAAACCAAACTCGATATTTTGTTGGTTCCTTTGGTCGCTCTTATAATGTCAGTTTTAGGAGCATACGCCTCGTATCCGTTTATTTTCGTCGTGAATAAGATCGGAGAGGGTATTGCCGTAGCGACTGAAATTACTCCGTTTTTTATGGGAATAATCATAGCCGTCGTTATGGGTATTTTGTTGACGATGCCGACTTCCAGCGCTGCGATATGGGTTTCGGTCGCGGCGGGAAACACTTCGGAATTCATGCTTATTGCCGGGGGAGCCGCGGTGGTAGGTTGCGCATGCCAGATGGTAGGGTTTGCGGTTATGAGTTTCAAGGAAAACGGATGGGGCGGACTGATAAGTCAAGGTTTGGGTACGAGTATGCTGCAGATCCCCAATATAATGAAAAATCCGAAGATATTTATTCCGCCGATAGTCGCAAGCACAATATGCGGACCTATGGCTACTTGTCTGTTCAAACTGAAATGCGGTTCCAGCGGCGGCGGTATGGGAACCTGCGGTTTCGTAGGAATTATTGATTCATATAAATATTCGGTAATTTCGGGCGGTATGGAACAATGGCTGTTTTGGTTGTGTATAGTTGTTCTGTTCTTTATTTTACCTGCGTTGATATGTTGGTCGCTCGGGCTTTTGTTCCGAAAAATCAATTGGATAAAAGAAGACGATTTGAAATTACAGTTATAATACGAGGATGACTTATGTCGGGAACTAAAATTATTTTGATCGATTCTAACAGTCTCGTAAACAGGGCTTTCCACGCCTTGCCTCCTTTGCAGTTGGCGGACGGCATATACACAAACGCAATATTCGGATATATTTCCATGCTTCAGAAACTGATTGCCGAAGAAAAGCCAACGCATATCTGTGCGGTATTCGATTGCCGAGCGAAAACTTTCAGACATCTGCGTTACGACGGATATAAGGCGACCAGAAAACCTATGGCGGAAGAACTGGCTCAGCAACTACCCGTTTTGCAGGAGCTGTTGAAAGCCATGGGAATATCGATAAAAATGATGGAAGGAGTGGAAGCGGACGATATTATCGGAACCCTCGCCAAGCGTTTCGGAGAAGAAACCATAATAGTTACCGGGGACAGAGACTGCTTGCAATTAGCCGACGAAACCACCACCGTTTATCTTACCAAAAAAGGCGTCAGCGATGTGGCGAAATTCACTCCCGAAGAACTGTCCGCTTCGGAAGGGTTGACCCCCGAGCAAATTATAGAATATAAAGGTCTTGCCGGAGATTCATCCGACAACATTCCCGGCGCACCGGGAGTAGGGCCCAAGACGGCGAAAGATTTACTTTTACAATACGGCAATATTGACGGAATATATGCACACATCGGTGAAATCAAAGGTAAATTGGCCGAAAAATTAGCGGATAATAAGGATAAAGTTTATCTTTCTAAGGAATTAGCCACGATTTGCACCGAAGTGGACATACCTTGCACTTTGAAGGAAATAGAATTCAAGTATCCTCTTTCGCAGGACGCATATAACCTGATGCAAAAATTACGTTTCAAGAATTTGATGGACCGATTCGAGTTTACCGAAAATATTACTTTATCCGGGGAAAATAAAGTATCCAAAGCCGAAAAAGTGGAATTGCGTAACGTGGAAGAAATGGAAAAAGTCGTAAAATCGATTCCGCAAGGCGCAGTTCTGGCTTTTTATTTCGGGGAAACCGTTAATTTTTCCGACGGAAAAACCGAATGGATCCTCAACACCCGTACCGATTTATTCGGGGACGGTATTTCCGACGGCCAGGCGGCGAAATTGTTCTCTCATATCTTGACGGAAAATTACAGAAAGGTGTTTTTTGACGTTAAAGCATTCAAAAAGATAATGGACGAATACGACGTGGAAGTGAAAATGCCGTACGATGACGTCAGCTTACAGGCGTATTTGTTGAATCCGGGAAGAAATATAAAAAAGGCAACCGACCTTTTGGCAGACTACGGATTTGCCTGTGAAAATATCGCTTCGGAAATTTTACTTCTCGAGGACGAACTGGGAAGGAAAACCGATAATATGCAACTGTCCGAACTGTACGAAAAAATCGAATTGCCGCTTGCCGAGTGCCTTTTTGAAATGGAAAAGAAAGGTTTCAGAGTGGATATCGGCGTAATGGACGAACTCGATAAACAATATACAGGGGAAATAGCAGTTCTTTTGAAGGAAATTTACGAAATAGCCGGAGAAGAGTTTAACGTAAATTCACCTAAACAACTGGCTTATATTTTATTCGACAAACTATCTCTGCCGCATTCGAAAAAGAATAAAACCGGTTATTCGGTGGACGCCAACGTATTGGAAGAACTCGACCGCCCTATCTGCGAAGTCTTATTGAAATACAGGCGAATAACCAAACTGAAATCCACATATATAGACGGAATGAGAAATCTCGTCAATAAGAAAACTTTCCGTACCCATACTTGTTTCAAGCAAAATCTTACAGCTACGGGAAGACTTTCTTCGACCGAACCGAATCTTCAGAATATTCCCGTCAGACGAGCCGAAGGTAAAGAAATCAGGAAGATGTTTATTCCGAGTGAAGGATGTATGCTGATAAGCGCCGATTATTCTCAAATAGAGTTAAGGCTATTAGCTCATTTTTCAAACGACGAGTCGCTTATAGAGGCCTATGGCAAAGACGCAGACATACACGCCTTGACTGCGAGTAAAATTTTCGGAGTGGATTTAAAGCAGGTTACCGAGCAAATGCGTTCCTCTGCAAAAGCGGTCAATTTCGGAATAATTTACGGGATAAGCAGTTTCGGACTGGCGAAAAACGCCTCCGTAAGCATTTATCAGGCTAAAAAGTTTATCGACGAATATTTTAATACCTATCCCGGGGTAAAGCGTTTTATGGACGATAACGTAAGGACGGCAAAAGAAAAAGGTTATCTCAGAACGCTGATGGGAAGGATCAGATATTTTCCCGAACTCACTTCATCCAAATATAATATCCGTTCTTTCGGAGAAAGAGCGGCAATGAATATGCCTTTACAGGGCAGTGCAAGCGATATAATTAAAAAAGCCATGCTCGACGTGAGCGACGAGTTGAAAAAAAGAGAACTGAAAGCGCAACTTATATTACAAGTTCACGACGAACTTATTCTCGACGTTCCTCGGGACGAAGTGGAAGAAGTTAAGCTCTTGGTAAAAGAAAAAATGGAAAACGTCTGTAAACTCAGAGTTCCGCTTGTAGTAAACGTAGCGGTGGGAAAAAACTGGTATGAGGCGAAATAATATGTTGGTTGCTATCACCGGAACAATTGGCAGCGGGAAAAGTACGATTACCGCAATATTAAGGGAAATGGGAAAAAACGTAATCAGCTGCGATGAAGTCAATGCCGAGCTTTTGACGGAAAAAGATTACATAAAAAAAATAGCCGCCTTTTTCCCCGAATGTATACAAAACGGAGAAGTGAACAAGAAAATCCTTTCCGATATGGTTTTCTCCGACGAAGAAAAGCGGAAAACATTGAACGCAATAGCTCATCCTGCGATTTTCGAAAGAGTGGTCAAAAAGGCGACCGAGGCGGACGGCGACGTATTTGTCGAGGTTCCTTTGCTTGCCGAAAGCGGACAGGATAAATATTTTGACAGGATCTGGGTGGTTTACAGCGACGAGCGGGATCAACTCGGAAGAATAGTGGCAAGGGACAAAATTTCTCTTGAAAAAGCAAAAACCATATATTACAGACAAAAAAACGTAAAAGCGGAATTTACAAAGCCGGTCGTTTATATCGAAAACAATGCAGGTTATGACGAATTAAAAGAAAAAATCGAAAAACTGCTATGAAAGAAAGGACGATACTGCACGTCGATCTGAATAATTTTTACGCATCGGTAGCGCAACTGTACAATCCGGAATTAAGGGATAAGGCTTTTGTGATAAGCGGCAATCCCGAAACCAGACACGGAGTGGTCCTCGCAAAGAACGAAGCCGCAAAAAAAGCGGGAATAGTGACCGGTGAAAGTCTGGCGGAAGCAAAAAGAAAAATAAAAAATCTTTACGCATTGCCCACAGATTTTGCTAAATATGCCTATAAGTCCGCACAAGTAAAAAATATTTGTTCGGAATATACTCCGTTGACGGAAAGTTTCGGACTCGACGAGTGTTGGTTAGACGTTACCGATTCCGAGCGGTTATTCGGAAGCGGCGAAAAAATAGCCGAGGAGATTCGGCAAAGGGTAAAAACCGAGACCGGTCTTACGGTTTCGATAGGGGTCTCTTTCAATAAGATTTTTTCAAAACTCGGTAGCGATATGAAAAAACCCGACGCAATAACGGTCATACGGGAAAAAGATTTTCGCACGAAAGTGTGGCCTTTACCAGTCAACGCTTTATTATTCGTCGGGAAAAGCATTGAAAAGAAATTTAATTCGGTGGGAATACATACGATAGGGGACTTAGCGAATACGAGTCGGGAGACTTTATATGCGTTATCGGGGAAATCAGCAATTAAATTATACGAATACGCCAATGGAATCGACGACGATCCAGTGAATCCTTTTGCCAAGGAAAAACCGCCTGAAAGTATAAGTAACGGTATAACCGCACCTAAAGATTTAGAAAATTTCAGTGAGGCAAAAAGTCTTATCTATTCTTTGTCGGATGTGGTTTCGTTCAGACTGAGAAAGCACAGAATGATTGCTAACGGGGTTTCAATCGGTATCTGTGACAACAAATTAGTCACTTTTTCGAGACAAGAAAGATTATTTTCGCCTACAGTCGACTCCGGTATAATCGCCGAAACGGCGTTCGGGATGCTTAAAAAAAGTTTCAATTTTTCTTACGGGAAAAAAATCAGAGGTATTACCGTGGGAACCTACGCTCTGCAATCGCAGGACGATTATGTACAAGATTGTTTTTTTAACGCCGTAAAGGAAAAGAATATAAAAATCGACGACAAAATAGGCTCTTTAAGGGAAAAATACGGTTTCGGTATCGTAAAAAGAGCCATTCAAATCAATCCCGGTTTCTCATGTAATCCGAGAGAAACCGAGAAAGACGATGAAGATTAAAGTTTATTCGATGTTTCAGTTCCTTTTATCGCCGACGTACACGCACGCAATGGTATCGGGACCGCAATGAGTTCCTATGACCGGACCTACGTCGTACATCCAAATATCGGCTTCGGGGAAGGCTTCTTTAAGTTTGGTTTCTATTTTTTCCGCATCGGCAGGGCAATCTGCATTGAGCACCACGATAGGATATTTGTCGACGTCTCTTACGTTCTTGATGACGTCGTCTATGATATAGTTTACAGCTTTTTTTCTACCCTGAACTTTGTCTGCGCTGGTAAGTTTTCCTTCGTCGGTCAGTCTGATTATGGGCTTAAGTTGCAACAGGGTGCCCATAGCGGCGGCAGCGGCGGAGATCCTGCCCCCTCTCTTAAGATGAAATAAATCGTTTGCGGAAAATACGGCGTTTACTCTGTAAATGAATTTGCTCAAAAATTCCACGATCTCGTCGTTGGTTTTTCCTTCGTTGTGCATTTTAGCGGCAATGTATACCGGGATCCCTGCAGCCATACTTATTCCGAGGGTATCGAAACGACGATATTTTGCCTTGGGGTATTTTTCCTGTAATTCTTTGATGGCGGTGTCGAGATAGGCGAAAGTACCACTCATCTGCGATGAAAAACTAATGTAAAGAATATCTTCTCCTTTTGCGAAAAACGGTTCGAAATATTCTTTATAGTTTTCGCTGTTAAGTCCGCTTGTTATGGGCATATTGCCGGCTCTTACCAGTCCGAAGAACTCCTTTGCGTTATAATTTTCACCGAGGTCGTAATAATATTCCTTGTCGCAAATGGTATACGGCATACGAATTACGTTATCGAGACCGAGTTCCTTTGCGGTTTTATAATTAAGTTCGCAGTTGGTATCTATAAATAAAACAGACATAGCTAGAAATCTCCTTTTTTTGTTTTTCTAATTATACAAAAAAATTAACCGTTTGGCAAGAAATTTCCTTACGGCTATACGAAAGTATGTGTCCGAAAGTGATTTTGAAATATATATTTTATAGGTTGCAAAGGGGTTTTTGCTTTGATATAATAAATTAAAAACGAGGAGAACGGATCGATTATGGATTTTGAAAGAATAAAGGCCGCCAAGAAAGAGAGCGCGCTTTATATGGTAAACGAAATCACTCATATCATTAAAACTTTCGATAAGAGAGAACCGGGCAGCAAAGGGGAGACCGACGCCATCAATTATATGAAAGAATCGCTCGAACCCATTGCCGACGACGTTAAGACGGAAAGTTTTCAGGTGGCTCCGAGGGCGTTCTTCGGGTGGATTTATTTTACCGTCAGTATTGCTTTGGCAGGATATATTTGTCTGTATTTCTTACCGGTTCTGACGGTAGTGCTTTTCTTGCTTGCGTTTTCTTTTCTGATAGGCGAATTTTTGCTTTACAGGGAAGTCGTAGATCCCGTTTTTCCTAAAGCCGTATCGCATAATCTTACCGCAGTCATAAGACCTAAGGGGGAAGTAAAACGCAGGGTCTTGATAAACGGACATCCCGACGCGGCATACGAATGGCCGGTAAATTATCATTTCGGCGGAGCGGCGTTCGTGGCGCATTTTGTCATAACGATGCTCGGTTGCATTTACGTCGTGGTGCTTGCGATAATTTCCATTGCGATTAACGGGGTGGAGTTCCACCTTTTGACCGCCGGTTGGTTGAGAACGGCTTGTCTCGTTTCTTTGGTGTTTATTCCGTTCTTCATCGGAATGTACTTCCTTTCCAACGAAAGAAGAGTTGTGGACGGCGCAAACGATAACCTTACCGGTTGCTATCTCGGTATAGCGCTGTTGAAAGCGATGAAGGACAATAACGTGGAACTGGAAAATACCGAAGTCGGCGTTTTGATAACGGGTTCCGAAGAAGCCGGACTCAGAGGCGCAAAGGCCTGGTGCAAGGAGCATGCGGAAGAATATAAGAACGACGGAGTCGAGACCATAATTTTTTCCTTCGACACCATA
This sequence comes from uncultured Christensenella sp., assembly GCA_949285605.1. Taxonomy (GTDB): domain Bacteria; phylum Bacillota; class Clostridia; order Christensenellales; family DTU072; genus CAG-1782. The sequence continues at coordinate 2,166 of CASDZI010000043.1, read as the reverse complement.
AGAGAAGCCAGATTTCTCAGCGTCAACACGAGAGATTTGAATAATCTGGTTAAGTCGGACAAATATGCTTGCGACCTTTTCAAAAAAGCCGCAGACAATATCGGAATACATTGCGGAGAAGGGACGGTTCCTTTCGGAGCTACCGACAACGCAGCATTCAATCAAGCCGGATTGAGATCGGCGGGAATTACCGCACTCGATCATAATTTGAGAAATTATTATCATACCAGACGTGACACTTACGATAATCTCGACGCCGATTGTCTTGCCGATACTTTCGCAGTGCTTGCCGAGGCTATCCGAGAGTTTGACGCAGGGGAATAATCTTATCCCGTTCGATTCACGGTATAAAACCGTCCCTCGGGGCGGTTTTTTTCAGGTACTCTTACGGTAACTTTCGCATACAATAGATTACCGGGAGAGGAATGAAAAGTTTAGCTTATTACAACGGGTGTTTTTGTGAATTGGACGAAATGTACATACCTCTGAACGACAGAGGATTTTTTTTCGGGGACGGAGTTTACGAAGCGGCGTATTGCTATAATAAAAATATTTTTGCCCTTGACGAGCATTTAATGCGTTTTTATGAGAGTATCAGGTTTTTACAAATAAATTTCGATGTTTCTTTCGGAGAATTGAAAAATTTAATTCAAAGAATGGCGGATAAAGTAGATGACGACAAATTACTGGTATATTGGCAAGCGACCAGAGGGACTGCCGCAAGGAGTCACTCTTACGACCGTTCTATGAAAGCTAATTTGTGCATAACGGTTCGTCACGGAGAATTAAGGGACATGTCGCACCCGATAAAGGTAATTACGGCGCCGGATTCAAGACACGGGTATTGCAACGTAAAAACCTTGAATCTTTTACCTAACGTCATGGCATTTCAAAAAGCGGAAGAGAGCGGTCGACAAGAAGTGATATTTCATATCGACGGCAGGGTGACGGAGTGCGCTCACAGCAACGTATCGATATTACGGGACGGAGAATTGATAACGCCCCCTTCCGACAACAGGATATTAGCCGGTATCGGCAGGGCTCATTTAATAAAGATCTGTCGTGAACTCGGCGTGAACGTAATACAGAAGGAATTTTTCCTTTCCGACCTTTTAAGCGCAGACGAAATTATTTTGACGGCGGCGGGGAGTTTGTGTATTTCCGTCGGAGAAATAGACGGACATAAAACGGGAGGCAAAAACGAAAGATTATTGTCGAAAATAAGGAATGCGTTGGTGAAGGAGTTCTGCGAGTATTGTCATTGTGACCCGAGGGACGTATATGGCGTATGAAAGGGTTGAAATTAAAATAAGTCTTTCCGCAATCGGAAGAAATTTCGATAAATTAAAAAAATTACACGGCGGAAAAGGTATGGCTGTGATTAAAGCCGACGCATACGGTCTCGGGGCGGAAGCCGTTAGCGCATATTTGGAGAACAAAGTAGATTATTTCGGCGTAGCGACGGTGGAGGAGGGCGTTGCTCTCAGGAAATCGGGAATAAAAAAACCCGTTTTAATCCTCGGGTACGTTCCCGAATCGGGATATTCGGATTTGATATTTTACGATCTGGAAACGACCGTATACGACTACGAATTCGCAAACAGGCTAAGCCGCTTCTCCAAAGAGAGGGAGCTCTGTTGCCATATTGCATTGGATACCGGCATGAACAGGCTGGGATTCAAATTTTCGCAAAAGGAAGAATTAAAAAAAACCCTGGATTTGAAAGGATTAAAAGTCAAGGGCGTATTTACGCATTATGCGTCTTTCGACACCGTCAAGGAGCAACAGACGAGATTTACGGAAATACTGACCGAAGTCGGACTAAGAGACAAGGATGTGCTTTTACATGCAGACAACACAGATGTGGTTTTAAGAGGGGTTCGGACGGGCAATATGTTTCGTACCGGTATAGGACTGTACGGAGGAGCGCAAAGCGGCGTCTGCCTGGAAAACGCTTTGAAGGTAGATGCTGCGATCGTTCAGTTGAAAGAGGCGGCAAGAGGGGAGAGGATAGGTTATTCCGGCACATATGTTTGCGAAGAAAAACAAAAGTACGTCGTTGTAGCCTGCGGTTACGGCGACGGTTATCCCATCCGTTTATCCAACAAAGGATACGTTTTAATTGACGGTTTCCGCTGTCCGATACTCGGAAGGGTATGTATGGAT
>CASDZI010000042.1 GCA_949285605.1 uncultured Christensenella sp. | reverse complement strand
AAAGGCGTCGGCGGTCATGGTCCCTATATCTCCTTTGGCTCGGTCTCTGACGGAAACCACTCCGTTTTCCTTGTCTCTGTCGCCGATAATCAGCATATAGGGTATTTTTTCCAGCTGCGCTTCTCTTATCTTATAGCCTACCTTTTCGTTACGGACGTCGCTCTCCGCCCTTATTCCGAGCATATTCAGTCTTTCGGTAAGACTTTCCGCCTCGGGCGCAGTCCTTTCCGTCAAGGATATGACCCTTACCTGCACGGGGCTCAGCCATACCGGCAAGGCTCCGGCATATTTTTCTATCAGCAAAGCTATCGTCCTTTCGTAACAACCCATCGAGGTACGGTGTATTATATAAGGACGAGCTTTGTTGCCGTTTTCGTCGATATAACTCATATCGAACCTTTCGGCGAGGAACATATCTATCTGTATGGTAATGAGCGTATCTTCCTTGCCGTAGACGTTCTTGATCTGTATATCCAGCTTGGGTCCGTAAAAAGCGGCTTCCCCGATACCTTCGGTATACTCTATACCTATGTGGTCCAGTATCCGTTTCATTTCGCTTTCGGCATAAGCCCATTCCTCGGGGTCGTCGATATATTTTTCCCTGTTGTCGGGATCCCATCTCGAAAAACGGAAGCTGACGTCTTCGTAAAGTCCGAGGGTCTTGAGCATAAAGGTGGCCAGATCCAGGCAACCTCTGAATTCCTTTTCCAACTGAGAAGGCATGCAGATGAGGTGTCCTTCGCTTATGGTAAACTGTCTTACCCTGATAAGCCCGTGCATTTCGCCGCTGGACTCGTTGCGGAACAGGGTACTGGTTTCGGCATAACGCTTAGGCAGATCCCTGTAAGACTTGATCCCGTTATTATATATGGTATATTGGAAAGGACAAGTCATGGGACGGAGCGCAAATACTTCTCCGTCGCTTTCGGGGTCGCCGAGTATGAACATGCCGTCCTTATAGTGATCCCAGTGTCCGGAAATCTGATAGAGCTGTTTCTTCGCCATGTAGGGCGTCTTGGTGAGGAGATACCCTCTTTTCGCCTCTTCGTCTTCCACGAAACGGTTGATGATCTGGAAAAGCTTGGCTCCCTTGGGCATAAGTAGCGGCAAGCCTTGTCCGATGTTTTCGTCGGTCATGAAATAGCCTAATTCCCTGCCCAGTTTATTGTGGTCTCGGCGTTTGGCTTCTTCCACGGCTTCGATATATGCGTCGAGGTCGGCTTTCTTGTCGAATGCGGTGCCGTAAATACGGGTAAGCATTTTATTGTGCTCGTCTCCTCTCCAGTACGCTCCCGTTACCGAGGTAAGCTTGAACGCTTTGATAATACCCGTGGAAGTGACGTGCGGACCTGCGCACAGATCCACGAATTCGCCCTGACGGTACAGACTGATGACCGCGTCGTCGGCTAAGCCCTCGATAAGTTCGGTCTTGTAAGGTTCGCCCTCCATAATCTTGAGCGCCTCTTCCCTGGTGGTGATTTCTCTGACTACGGGAAGATTTTCTTTGACTATTTTCTTCATTTCCTCTTCGATACGCCCTAAATCGTTCTTATTAACGGGGGTAACGAAATCGAAATCGTAGTAAAAACCGTTTTCGATAGCCGGTCCTATGGCAACTTTAACGTCGGGATAAAGTCTTTTTACCGCCTGAGCCAAAACGTGCGCGGTCGTGTGACGATAAGCTTTCTTTCCCGTTTCGTCGCGGAAAGTAAAAAATTCCACTTCGCAATCCTTGTCGATGACGGTATTCATTTCCGTCACCCGGTCGTCCACTCTTGCGCAGAGGCAGGCTCTCGCAAACCCCTCGCTTACGGAGGACGCAATTTCTCTGAGGGTAAGTCCGTTCTCGAACTCCCTCACTTCGTCTTTTAATTTTATTTTCATAACAAAACCTCTTTCCTCGTAAAGAAAATTTCAACAATAAATATATCGGTATTATAACGGAATTTACTATTCTACAACCGGCGTTCCGCTGCGGTATTCGTATTTGGCGAAATCCCTGTTCCCTTCGCTCGCTTTGTATCCTGCTCCGTCCTTAAAGCCTTTCCCTCCCTCGAAATAAGTATCGAGATAGGTCTCGGCGGTATTGGATGAAACGGTAAAGCCGCCTTCGTAGGACAAAGTAAAGAGCAAAGTGTATTCTTCCGAATAAACGTCGATATAGAGTCCGTTTTCCACTCTTGCGTCCACGATGACGTACTCGGAGGTGGATCCCTTCGCAAACAGCCTTACCGCAGGTTTTCCGTCTTCGTTGACGTAAACGGTGCCGCTTATCTCGGCGTATTTATTCACGTTGCTTGTTCCGGTGTTATAATTCGTGGCGGAACCCGCACAACTTTTAACTTCGGAATTGCCGTAAACGGCGCCGAGGCAGTATCCGTAGGAAGCGAAACTTCCCTCTTTGACGTTACTTTCGCTGATAGTGAATTCCGTCCGCAAGGCAGTTCCGTTGCCGACGACGGAATCTCTGATGACGCCGCCTATTCCGCCTGCGTCGGCTTCCATAAACAAGGACGTCAACTTAAAGTCGGTAGCCGAAACATCGTCGATAACCGACAAATCGCTCGCATAGCCGAACACTCCTCCGGCGACTACGGACTGAATGGACGTGCCGATTTTGCCTGCGTATATGGTCAAGCTCTCGGCGGTTGCGTCGGTCAAATCGGTAGAAGAAAGCAAGCCTACCGTTCCGCCGAGAATATTCTTGGCGGTAGCCGAAGCGTTCAGATTTATGCTCCGAACGACAGCGGTCTTGACTTCTCCGTTATAAATCGCCGCAACTATTCCGGCGATGTGGGTACTCTTTGCATAGACGTTCACGTTCCCGCTGTAGCTCCCGTTCTCGAGAGAGCCGTTTTTGACAACGCCCGCTATACCTCCGACGAAGATCTGTTTCAATAACACGTTGGTGTAATAGTTTCCGCTTTCCACGATGTATTTGTTTTCCACTTCGCCGTTCTCGGGGAGCATATCGGGTTCCACCGTGTCTGCGGTCTGATAATAAGCGTGGTAATAATTGTTGTCGATATTTACCGAAGAAACGATGTTTTCGTATTTTGCCGAACCTACCGAATACCCTACGACTCCGCCTGCGTAAAGCGTCCCTTCGCATTCGTCTTTCATATTCTGAAATTCGCCCTTGGTGTCATAAGTCTTGTTCTTTTCGTAAATATTGCTGATGTATAAGTTTCCGCCCACGGTGACGTCGGAAACCGAAGTGCTTCCCGTGGAATAACCTATCACGCTCCCCAGATAAGAAAATCCGTTATCGGCGTAATATTTCAAGGAAACGCCGCTGAGAGTCAAATTTTTGACGGTTGCGGAATTGACCGCTCCGAAAAGTCCCATTGCGGAATAAAAGGACGCTTTCCCGGATTGATTATCCGCGGAAGCGGGATTATAAGGATATCCGTTTGCGTCCCAACCTTCAAACGTCAACCCGGAAACGGTTTTGCCTTTTCCATCGAAAGTCCCGTAAAAAGGTTGCTCTGCGGTTCCTATCGGAGTCCAGTTCTTGTATCCCGACAAATCGATGTCCGCAGTGAGTTCGAAAGTATAATTTTTATACTTCTCCCCGGTGTAGTTGCGAATATCCGCCAAACTCGCCGCATCGCTCACGGTAACGGTTTGGGCGGGAAGTATCTCTGTCGTTTCCGGTTTATCCTCGCAGGCAACCAGCGCCGTCGCCATAACCGCTACCAGTAAAATCGCAATTATTACTTTTTTCATAAATCTTATTCTCCGACTTTGAAAAGTGAATCTATGAAATCGCCTATATCTTTATAGACTTCGGATCTGTTTATTTCGTTAAGTATTTCGTGACGAGCTCCGGGATAGACCTTGAACTCCGTCTGCAAGCCGAGTCCGAGATAGAAATCGTTCAGTTTGGTTGCGAGAACGGAACGGTTGGAGACGGGATCTTCGCTGCCTACCGCTATCATAATGCGGAAATCCTTAGCTATGTTCGAAGCGTCTTTTCCGTACATATTCATAACGCCCTTGAAAAAGCTGAGGTAATATCCTATGCACAAAACGTAACCGCAATCGGGGTCGGATTCGTATTTGGCAACCTCTTTTTTATCCCTGCTGAGCCAGGCAAATTCCTGTCCCTGTCTCAAGAAAGGTTTGTTGTATTCGCCGAAACTGAGTTTGTTTATAAGTTTTCCGGGCTTATCGGCTCCGCAGAACAAAGCCTGCAAAGAAGCAATGGCTTTACCCATTCCCACCAGAGCGTTTTTCATATATGCCGTACCGCTTAAAACCGCTCCGGCAAGTTTGTCGGAATGAAGTTCGATAAATCTCTGAGAAAGGAAACTTCCGTAACTGTGTCCGAAAAGCACCACGTCTTTGCCGTAAGTGGTTTTAAGATAATCGCATAAAGTGTTCATATCTTCGAGAGTCTGAACCCAGCTGTCTCCGTAAACCATACCGTTGACGCCGCCTACTGCGCCTCTGCGGTGTCCCCTGTGGTCGTCCGCCGCAACGATATAACCTTTGGAGTTGAGGAATTTGGCAAAATCGTCGTAACGGTCGGGATGTTCCGCCATTCCGTGCGCAATCTGTACGCATGCAACGGGATTTTCCACTTCGTCCCAGACGTTGATTCCTATTTCGGTATCGTCAAAAGCTTTCAAAAACAATTGTTTCATATTAAAACTCCCTCAAAATATTAAATTATTTTTACATTATATCATTATATTGCCGCAATATCAATACTTTTTGCAAGTTCGTGAGGAAAATTATTTTTACGCAACGGAAAAGAAGAAGGTAAAAACCCGAAAAAATTCCGATTTGTATCAATTTACGCTTTTCGTTAATAAATAATAGTAATAACTATTGCGTAAAGGAGGCTGAATGGCTACGGCGGTACTTACCGGAGGAGGCACGGCGGGACACGTTACCCCCGCATTGAGCCTGCTCCCCGAGCTTGAAAAATATTTTTCGGAAACAGTTTTTATCGGCGGCGACGGAATGGAAAGGGAATTGGTCAAACAAGCCGGCATACCGTTTTACCGCACCGACACCGTCAAGTTACACCGTAAGGAGCTCTGGAAAAATCTGAAAATCCCTTTCGTCCTCGTCAAAGGAATTTCGCAAGCCGTCAAAATCTTGAAAGAACTCTCCCCCGACGTGGTTTTTTCCAAAGGCGGATACGCTTCGTTGCCCACCTGCTTTGCGGCAAAGAAACTCGGCGTTCCCGTGGTGGTGCACGAATCGGATTATACCATGGGACTTGCCAACAGGCTGGCTTCCCGTTTTGCGGCGAAGGTGATAACCTCCTTCCCCGAGACCCCCGGCGGTGAGTGCCTCGGCAATCCTATCCGAAGAGAGTTGTTTCACGGAAACGCAACGGACGCAAGGAAAAGATATTCCCTTTCGGAAAACAAACGAACCATTCTGATAACCGGCGGAAGTTTAGGCGCCGAAGCCCTGAACGAAACGGTTTACAAAGGGTTGGAAAAACTTACTTCTCTTTACAACATAATTCATATTTCGGGGAAAAAAGGGAATTTCAACATAAAAAGCAATAATTATATCCAGTTACCGTTTGCATACGATATGGCCGACCTTTACGCCTTAAGCGACTGCGTGGTCGCCAGAGGCGGAGCGAACACTCTTGCGGAAATTGCCGCCCTGGGCAAGAAGGCGGTCATAATCCCCCTTCCGAAAGGCGCTTCGAGAGGAGACCAGGAAGACAACGCCCGCTCTTACGAAAAAAAGGGTCTGGTGGAAGTATTGCCGCAGGAAGAGCTTTATGTGGAAAGTTTACTTGCAAAAATCGCTTTCGCCTTGAACAAACCTCCCCTTCCGCAAATGAAAGAAGACGTCGTTTCCAAAATAGCGGAAGTGCTGGCGAATTTAGCGAAAAAGTGACGGTTTTGTCGTAAAATAAACGCTTTTGCTTGTTTTGAACCAAAATATTATACCTCTGATATAATCGAAAGCGGAGGTAAAGCAATATGAACGCATTTGTCAAAAAACACGCCGCCGCCATAATAGGCTGGTTGCTCGTCGCCGCCATAGCAATAGTGGCGGTCCTCACCCTGACGCCCGAAAAAACCGATCCCCCGGCTTTAGGTCAGGACAATATAGAGGATACCGGCGACACCCGACCTTTACCCGACGAAACCGGTGAAGAAGAGGAAATAGCCATAACCTATAACCCGGTCTTTCCCAAGCCTGCGCTTATCAGCGAGGAGTATCTTTACACCCAGTCGCTTTGCGGAGTAGGAAACGTAAAGCTCAAAGAAGTCCTCACCACGGCTAACTGCTCTTACATAATAGCCGAGACCGATTGCGTCACCGGCGATTTATCGGGCGGCAAACCCACCGTGGGAGTAGCCAAAACCGATTCCCTCGGGAACGTGGAAAAAACTTTTTCTTTGCCGGCTTCCGCAGAGACGAAATACCTTTCCTCAGCTCTTACCGCCGAAGGAATCGTGGTGGTAACCTCGGTAAAAAACGGGGATTACGCCTATGTGAACATAATAGACTACGAACTGGAAAACGTCAAAACGGGGATCGTTTCCGCTTCGGAAAAAGTCACGGTATATCCTGCCGGAGAAAACTTCCTGCTGTTTGCGGAAAATCCCGACGAATGCATCGTATATAAATACGACGGCAAGAACTTCACCTTCCGCAGTCTGAACGCAAGCTCGATAGTGGACGTTTTCGATTACGGCGAGTATTACAAAATATTCTTCAATACCGCAAACGGCTATTCCTATTGCGAGCTAAATAAGAATACTCTGGACATAAAAAATGTGTTATCTGTATCTAAAGCAACACTTATCGATATTATTCCGATGATGGAAAACAATAGGCAGGTTTTCCTGTGTCTGGAACAAGAGGACTCCGTATATCTAAAAAAATACTCTTCCGACTTCAATGAGTCCACGGCTGTCCGCAACAAAATAGGTAATCTGGAAATTCTCGGACAAGGCTATGACGGAGCTATACTTTACCTTGCGGTAAGAGGCAGCATAAACGGTATAATAACCGTGGACGTTTCGCTGACTACTTCTTTTATGGCGAGCGACACGGCATTTTTGGAAGGTAATATTTCCGATTACGTTTTCTACGACGGTAAATTCCGCCTGCTGATTTCCGACGGAGAAAAAATAGCCCTGGTGACTTTGGCGGAAAGCACTTCGGTCGCAAGATATTTTTCCATCGCTTCCGACGTCAACCGTCTCGCCGTTCACGCCAACGGGACCATGGCGTTGATCACCGAAAGCACTTTCTACCATTTCTCGGCGGTAGGTATTATCGGTCTTAATCCGTAGTGTCACCGCTTTCCTTTTTATCGAGGGCGGCGCCTCTCGGCGCCGCCCCTTTTCTCGGTAAACGCTTTGCGTCGAAAACAGGAGTTTATTCCCGCCAGAAATGCCTTCCCAAATCGACTTTCCCCTCGGTAAAGGTCACCCCTTCCCCTTCCAGCAATTCTCTTTGACGGTTGCCGCCGCCGAAGGCGAACGCCTCGGACACTTCTCCGTTACGGTTCACCACCCGATGACAGGGAATAATCCCCGGCTCGGGGTTGACGTGCAAAGCATACCCTACGTATTTTGCCATTCTCGGACTGCCTGCCATTGCGGCGACAGCTCCGTAGGTGGACACTTTCCCTGCGGGAATTTTTTTCACTACGGAATATACTTTTTGAAAAAAACCGTTTGTATTTGCGTTTTTCATCTTGCTAAAGCCAGAAGTTTGTTCTTGTCTTCTATGGTTATACCGTTCCTCGACAAGGAAACTATATTTTCGTTAGCAAAATATTTCAACATTCGGCTTACGACCTCCCTCGCACTGCCTATATAACGGGCAATCTGCTCGTGGGTTATCTTAAGGACGTTGCTTCCCTTTTTTGCGGCTTCGTCGTAAAGAAACACGGCAAGACGCTTGTCCATACTCATAAAAAGTATCTGTTGCATCGTCCACATCACGTCGGAAAACCTTTCCACGGTGGTGTGCAGGGCAAAATTTTCCACATATAGGTTATTTTCGGTCAGTCGACGGAAGGCGGAGGTTTTTATAAGAAAAGCGTCGGTATCCTCCTCTGCGTCGATAAACACGTCGAACGTCACCGCTTCCAGAATACAGGACGCACTCAGCATACAGAAGTCCCCTTCGTAAAGCCGATATAAAGTGATCTCCCGACCTTCTTCCGACAGCATATACGCTCTTATACACCCTTTCTTTACGAAAATCACTCCCGTGCAGTTTTCGCTCCCGCTGTGTATATGCTCTCCTTTAGCGTAAGCTACGGCTTTTGTCCCCGCTATCAGGTCTTCTTTTTCTCTTTCGCTTAAACGCCCCGCAAAAGGCAATTCTTCCACAAACTTTCCGATATCTCCGAAAGCCATACATCCTCCGAGAATTTTACTTTATTTTATTATACTTATTCTTAGAATAATTTGGAAGTATGCTAATCAACTATTTCAAACCTTGTTGAAATTATTTTCGTAACAGAAAAACATATATCGCATTTATAGACGACGCGGTAAATTTCATGACGGTACTTTAATTTTTATTCCGAGAACGCCGTATTTATCTTCCTTTTCTTTTGTGTAATAAACATACATTGCCTTGACGGCTTCTTCCACGGACATATCGCCCATACCGGTCATTTCTGCCATATCCGATTCAAACAGCTCCCTAAAACTCTTAAAGCGGTGTAACTCTTCGACTTCGGCTATCAATATATTCATTTCCCCTTCATAGTAGCAAAACTCAATTATATCGCCGACCCGAACCTCTTGTCTTTTTTCGTCGTTCAAGCGGATTCCCAAGGTTTTTAATCCCCTTTCCATATTCTTGTAAGGGTTTTCCGTCAAATGCATGGTATGTATTCTTTTCCCACGCAAAACGTCGGGAATACTCGTTTCGTCCACAAAGGGGTGAGGATATACGCTTTCTCGTCGTATCCCGTCGCTCCCTACCGGACCCTTTCGGGTAAAGCCGTCCATACACCATTCCATATAAGCGTTTTCATCGGTATATTCTCCTAAAGCCGTAGCCATAAGTCCGCCCCGGTCCCTCATCGAAAAACGGGCTATCGTGCCGTCGTTCATCACGGGACAACAACCGTCTTTCTCCTGATGTGTGTCTCCGCCGAACTTATAACCTTTCTCTCGTAACTCTTTTATTATCGCATAATAAATCGCAATCGAATCATCGCTTTCGGGATATTCGGTATTATTATAATCAGTCCACCCGATTATTTTGTAAATATTCATAAATTACCCCTTAAAAATTTTGTTAATATCATTTATAGCCATATAATCGCTCTACGCAAGCGCCTTAATTCACCTTTAGCTATATACAGTCTTGTAAATTTTCTACATTATAACATAACCGAACTCTTAAATTCAATATGGCATAAAAAAATCCCGAGACGTTCCGGCTGTAAACCTCCAACTTCCGTTTAGTAAAATAAGAAGGGAAAATGAAATATATAAAAAGGTTAAAGCTCCGGCTTGTATAAAGCCGGGCGTACTTCTAACTGCCATCGGGTAAAATCAGGAGGAAAGATGAAATACATAGAGTGGTTAAAGATCTGGCTTGAAAACTATATCAAGCCGTCTGTTAAAGTGAGAACCTATGAAAGGTACTCGCTAATTGTAGACAAACATATTGCAAAGGATTTAGGCGAATATGAGATAAAAACTCTTTCTGCTCTCGTATTGCAAAATTATATTACTCAACTATTGCGAAACGGTAATTGCAAAACAGGCAAAGGATTATCGGCAAATAGCGTAAACGGGATTATATCCGTGTTGCAAAGTTCGCTTCAAACGGCGCATTTGACAGGAGTAGCAAATACCTATACTGCAGATAAAATCAAGCGTCCCAAACTTACAGAAAAACCAGTAGAATGCTTTACCCTCGCCGAGCAAAAGAGGATAGAGCAAGCAATCCTAAACGGGAAGAAAGATAAGTTGTATGGCATTATTCTTTGTCTTTACAGCGGACTGCGTATCGGAGAATTGATAGCACTGCAATGGAGCGATATTGACTTTATGAAAGGCGTTTTGACGGTATCGAAATCCTGCCACGACGGCAAGGACGGACTTATAATCGACGAACCGAAAACAACTAATTCCAGACGGTTGATACCGCTTCCGAAACAGCTTATTCCCCTCTTAAAAACCATAAAGAAAAAGAGCGCTTCGCCCTTCGTGGTATCCGCAAACGGAAGTCCTGTTTCCGTCCGTTCTTACCAACGGAGTTTTGAATTGCTCCTGAAAAAACTAAAAATACCGCACAAGGGATTTCATTCCCTGCGGCACACGTTCGCTACTCGCGCACTTGAATGCGGGATGGACGTGAAAACGCTCTCCGAGATCCTCGGGCACAAAAACCCGACCGTCACCCTCAACCGCTATGCCCACTCCCTCATGGAGCATAA
>CASDZI010000041.1 GCA_949285605.1 uncultured Christensenella sp. | reverse complement strand
CAATATCGTAGGTAAGGAAAGGCACGCTCAAATTGGTGTTCGCCACGACGAATTTCGGGGCGGCTTCCACCGCATAAGAACCCTGATTGAGGGCGGCTTCGTAACCTGCGTCGCTGCCCGCTACGTTATAGGAATAAACCGACTGCTTGTATTGCATTATGTACAGCGCACGGAATTGCATCGCTTCGTTAGGCGGTGCGTTCCCGAATTCGTATCGGAGATCGATATTGTATCCCGTAAGCGCCGAATCGGTGGAAACCAGCCTGTATTCGGTAATTCCGTTTACCGTCCAGTTCAGCTGCCACCCGATAAAGCGGTAACAGATATCGATAATCCCGGTATCGCTTTCGGGATAATTGACCACAACGCTTTCTCCGCCCACGCTTTCGGACAGTTTGTTGTAATACTTGACCACTATTTGAGCCCCGTAATCGAATTCGCCGCTCATGGCGTCGTCGGAAAGGGCGTAGTAAATGTCGGAGCCGGCTACGGAATCGATAACGGGATGAATGATCGTAACGAAATCGTCGGAGAGCACTCCCCCGAGATGATCCACATACGCCGCCTGCGTCAGTTCTATCTGCACCACTTTCCAAAGTTTAGGTCTTATGATAAGCGGACGGTCGTTGGCGTGGTTGCTTGCGTCGGACGCGCTCAGAGCGTAGGGCATTTCTCCGCCGTAAAGATAACTTAAAGCAAAGTTGTAAGCGGCAAAGGTATTGTCCACGACGGTGTAGTTACCCGTACTGTCCACGCCCAAGGTCCTGTCCTCGTAAGCGTAATTTATCTCTTCGTACCGACGGCTGTTCCAGTTATAATACTGCCAACTCAAAAGTTTCACGCTGGAAGGCATAGCTTCCATGGAAAGATAAATTATTCCGTCTTCCCAGGTATTGTTTACAAAGTCCATAGCGGGTATGCTCTGATAAAGCACCCGGAACGAGGTCAGATTGGAATAAACTTTATTGGTTTTGGCTATTTCGAGAGACTCCGCTTCCGTACGCACGAGGTTCCAGCCGTTATCCCCGCCGGCTAAGGACTCCACCGCAGAATAATCGAGATATTGGTCTTTTATCGCATATGCGTTGAAATTGGTCAAAGCGTTCAGCGTTTCCACTCCGGCGATGTTGACCCCGTTGAAATCGTAATAGGACGAGTAAAGCGCTCCGCTTTCCCAGCTGTTCCAGTGCTTCGTATCGAAATCGTAATAATAAAGTTCGTTTATGAGCGCCACGTTTATGACGGGCTGGTAAACGGCTATTATTTCCAGTTTCGCATATTCGTTCCCGTCGAGCAGAAGTCCGGGCATATCGCCGTAATTTATAAAGAATTCTCTTTCGTTATACCCTGCCGCAGGCAAAGAGGACGCAAGATAGGAATAGGTGTTGACGCCGTTGACGTACCACCCTACGAATACGTAACCGTCTTTCGCTTCGGGAGCGGAAAGGCGGAAAGAAGAATTGTATTGCACGTATTCTCCGTCGCCGGGATAAGCGGCGGCGTAAGCGTTGTTGATAATGTCGGAAAGCACCAGCGAGGAGTCCTTCCCGTAAAGCGGTTCGGTATCGGTATAATCCTCTCCGTAAACCAGTTCGTAAACTCTGTAGAACTCGAAACGCAGTTCCATATCGCCTTTCATCACCACGGTAAAGACGGTATTGCCCCTTGCGTCGACGGAACGGGTAATGGAGAAACCGTTGCTGTCCTGTTCGGCAAAACTGTCGGAATACGCAAGCCATTCCGCCGAACCCGTTTTGTAAACGATTTCGCCCTGTCTGCGACTGGCTTCGTTGTCGATCTGCCGGACGTAGAGGTTGCTGAAAACGTAATTTTCGTAAGGACTTGCCGTAATGGTCAAAGTCTTGGTGGCGACGGTAGCGGTGGAATACAGCGACTGGTTGGACGGCTCGCTGCCCGAACCGTTGAAATAAACCGTTCCGCCCACGGCGTTCTCGTCTGCGGCATAGGTTTCCTTTTGGAAAGTTACCCTGGCATAAACTTCTGTGACGAGATAAATTTCCGTCTGGGAATTCATTATCTTCCCTTCGCCGGGGTAAAGCGCATTCTTGGTAAAGCCCGCCGAAACGAATTGTCCGTTTTCGTCCAGAACGTAATAGTTGTAGCCGAGCTGTCCGGTCTTGGAATAGAGGTCTTTGTATTCGAAACTTATGAAGTTACCGACGAGCACGTCGAAGACGTATTTTTCCACCACTATTTCTCCGGGAGTGACGTTGGCGTTCGTGAGCAGGTTTCCGTTTTCGTAAGCCGAAAGAGAAACGTAACTTCTGTAGCTCATCGCTCCGACGGCTACCGTACCTGAGGTATATTTATAGGGATTGTAGACGTTCAGAGTGACCTGAGTGCGTTGCTTCAATATGATTTTGAAAACCCTTTCGCCGTAGCTGTCCACCGTGTAAACGAAGGAATGCATCTCTCTTCCGGCGGAATCCGTGCTCACGGTATAGGTTATTCCCCTTACGCCGTTGGCTATATCGGTCTCCTTTCCGTCCACCACTTCCACTATAGCGTAAAGACGGTATCCGTCTTTGGCGTAAGCGTCCACTCTTATCGTGGAGAAATATTCGTAGCTACCCCTTTCTTCGTAAGTTATGCCCTCTCCGTTCGTGGTGACGAAAACTTCGGTTTTCCCCGCTACGGTATCGAAGTCGACTTTCCCTTCGCTTCCGTCGGGCAATAAAGCGGTATCGAAGCTGTAGGCGTAGTTACTGATGTCCACTATATAACTTATTATTCTCGTCTCATAATATATATGGATAGTCAGTTTGTCTTCCAGGACGTTGACCGACGGCATGAAACCGTTGGTGATGTTGAAGTAACGACTGTTGCCCCAATTGTTTACCGAGAAATTAGTGGCGTCGGAACCTTCGTCGAACGTGCCGCTCATCACGGACAAGCCTATGGCTTCGTATCCTTCGTACATAACGGGTTCGAGGGTGAATCCGTTGAAATGCGTGACGATAGCCGGGCTGAGCACCGAAATCGTCTTGCCGTCGGTAGCTCCGCTCCTGCCGCCTATATCGGTATTTTCGTAATACTCGCCGTTGATATAGGTTTTGATAGTGTAAGTTATGGGAGTCACCACGATGTTGACGTCTATGTTGCCTGCGGAATAATAGTTTTCTCCGGTAACGAGAGCGTCGTTGACGTTGAGCCTTACGGTGTAGGTATAATAAGGTCTGCCGTTGTTGGGATTGTATGTAGCGCCGAATTCCATCCTTGCGTCGCTGAACGAGGTCGTGCGGAAATTATCCCATCTGACGCCGTTGACCGATACGCTGTCCAGCATATAACCTTCCGGCGTGCTGAAAACGTAAAGAATATACCCGTGATGTTCCGCCGTCTGATCTTTACCGGTATTGGTGGTGGTAAGGTTTTGCGCCGTCTGAACGGTCCCGTCGGGCAGAACCACGTCGTAGCCGGCAGCGGTCTTTACGCTCATACTTATCTGCGTGGTGTTGGGGTAGGTGACGTTGGCGTCCGTCCTGGTCACGTCGGTTTTGACGGTATAGGTCTTGACCTGTATGTCTATATTTATTTCCAGATCGTACGAAACGTACAATATCGGCACGAAGCTCGTATCGTTGTGGAAGGTAAATTTCTTGGCGTCTCCCGCAACGGTGACAAGATTGAGTTCGGTGACTATTTCGGCACCCGTACCGTCGGTAACGGGAACCCATTCACCGGTGCTTTCGTCGTATCTGACCGCCCTGACAGACACCTTGTCGCCGATTATTTCGTAACCGTTTTTCGGAGTTATGACGGCTGCGACTTCGTCGTAATATTTTACCGAAACGACGTGGACGTTAGAGCCCTCCCAGGTCTGTCCGCCGCCGGCGGAATTGTCTCCCACCACGGTGCTTTGCGGATAACCTGCGTTGTTGTCGTTCAGGGAGGTTTCGATCTTCTCCAGATTTTCGGAGGAATTGAATACATATCTCAGAGAAAATCTCTCTCTGGCAAGATACGCCACTACTTCCACGTTGCCTTTGACGTTTTTGATGACCAGAACGTCTCTTACTTCGTTGGTAAGTTCGTTACGCTTGTCGTAATACATCTGTTCTTGGAAGTCGTCGTCGTCCGCGCTGTCGATAAGGTTGACTTCCCTTATTTCTTCGCCGTCGCGCTTGACAGTTATTCTATCGAGAATAAATCCTTCGCCGATATCCACGCGTACGTTTCCGTCGTCGCCCCAGGCGATCATACCGCCCGACTCTTCGGTCAGAGAATTCATCGTTTCTCCGATTATGTCCTCATCGTAAACTATACCCGCCGTTACGCTATAAAATTTAATGCGGAAATTACATCTTGCGTTGACGTTTTCGGATACAAGCAAGCCCTTGGACGGATCGCTTCCCCCGTAAAAGACTTCGGAGTAAACGTCGCCTTCGAGATAGGAAGCGGGAATTTCCGTGTTGCCGTAAAATGCGTTATAAAGATAGTAACCCGTATCTCCGAACTTAGGTTGCATTACCAGAATAATTCTGGTGCCGTAACCTAATTTGTAGCCGTAATCGGCAAAGAGCGAGATCCCCGACTTATTGAATTGCAAATCGAATATCCCGTCGGTTTCCACGGGGTTGTAATCGGCGTCGTAAACGGTACCGCTCATAACCTGAATTCGGATATTTGCGTAATTTAGCAACACTTCGGTCGGGAGAGAACCGGTAAGGTTTTTATCCACCACCGTGAGGGAGAAGTTGACGTCGAACACCAGAATACGGTAAGTCACGTCAAAGACCATATTCCTGACGATATTGGCAGAATAACGGTCGTTGTTGATCAAAAGCGAACTGTCTTCCCCGTTCATTACGAACCCGATACGTTCGTATCCCGTCGTCGGGCGGGCGGTGACGGTATAGCGCAGTCCGTGTTCCACATACATAACGTAAATTTTGCCGCTGCCGTCCATATAGACGTATTTCCCTTCAAAATAGCGGAGAGCAATATCAGTGTCGGTGACGGTTTCCCCTTCGACGAGACGGAAGTTACCGTTGCTGAAAAGGTATTTGTTGCCGTCTCCGTCGAACAGGACGGGAGCGGTTTCGTCAGCGGAGGGATGACTGAAAGACAATGCCAGAGTACCTGTCTCGGGTGCGCTCGACAAATTAAGATCCACCGTATAAAGGTTACGTTCGAAAACGACTTCTATCAATTCTATATCCGCAGTGATCCCTTCGTCGAAATCGAGGAAACGGTTGAACCATACGGTGCCGCCCCTGGACTCGAATATACCGTCGAGATAAGTCTTTGTGACGGAATATTCCACTTCCGAAGAGGATCTGTATCTGACTGTTATGGCGGAAACGAAATATCCCTGCACGGTATTGGGCGTCACGGTAAAGGAGAAATTCTTCCCGTGTTCGATACCGCTATATTTGTTGCCGTCCAAGGTAAAGTCCGCCGTCAAAGTTCCGCAGGAAACGTCGGAAGAGAAGTTGGCGGAATTGTTGACCACGGAATAGACGAAAGAATAACGGTTTATTTCGTAAACCACCCTGACGTTGAGCCGTCCGGTGACGCCGTTTCCGTCGGGACCGGTGTATTCGAAAGTATGTTTACTGAAAGTATTTATGTCGCTGCCCGAATAGGAAAGATCGATCTTGGCGCTGTTGACCCACAACTCGGCTATGTGATAACCTTCGTCCGCTTCCATATCGATATAGACGTTTTCGCCGTGAGGCACATATTCCACGTTGCTTTCCGCACCTTTCACGTTGAGCGAGGTGGAGCCGTTCACGCTGGAAGAGTCCACCGTCATGAGATAGGAATTGATAGAGTATTCCACCCTTATATCCATATTCCTGTTTGCCGTGAAGGAATAAACGCCTTGGGTATAATTCCCGTAAGAATTCACGTTAAGACCGCTCCAGCCCAAGGCGTTGAAGGAAATTTCCTCTCCGTCCACGAAGAAACCTTTGATATAACAGTTGTTATTGGCGTCAAGAGTGATCTTCACGCTGTCTCCGTAATAGGCGGAACTTATCCCTGTCGTGGCGCCGTATTTCGTTCCTTCGGTAACGATGTTTATGGCGTAGGACTTCTTCTCGGATACCACGGTAACGGATACCGCTTCTCTCGAAGCGAACGTCCCTGCCGGAACGGTGATTATCCACACGTCGCTGCCGAAAGCGTCCTTTTCCTTTATGACGGAAGGCACGTCGGCAAAAGTCGTAACAGCGGAGGAGGAAACGTCGAAAGTCCAGGTAGAGTTCCCCGTCAAAGTGACCTTGTGCAGTTCGTAACCGAAATCGGCTGTGACGATAAGCACATTATCCGAAGCAGGATCGGCTTCGTAGCTTTCGGCGGAAAAACCGAAGTTTTCTCCCTCCGAAACGCTTACTTCGTAGCCGCCTTCAAAACTGCCGTCGGTTTTTTCCGCGCACTGAATACGAACGGTAACGTCGGCGGACATATCGGCTACGTTAATAACGTAAGACGAGGTGTTGTAGTGAACGGTTTGTTCTTTTCCGTCTATAAATATTGCGGAAATTCTGTATCCGTCGTCCACGGTAACGGTTACCGTAACATAGTCGTGGTATCCGAAAGTCAGTTTGACGGAATTATTTAAAAGAACGCCGTCTGCGTAAACGTTGCCCGTAGCGGGATTGTCGTTTACCAACACGACGTCGTAAGTAATTTCTTCGAATATAAACTCCACCGTTTTATCTTCGGTTATTCCGTTGAGCTTGAGGCTGTAAGAATCGGTGGGATTTATGAGGTTGACGGATACGGGTTCGCCGCCGTTTATTCTGTATGCGGAAATGTAATACCCTGCTTTCGGCGTAGCAACCAAAGTACTTGTTCCGTTGAACGGAACGGAGGACGACGTTATCTTGACCGTTCCTTCGTTCGTTACAGGAGAAGTTACTTTGTAAGAAATTTCATCGAAATCGAAACGTAAGTCGTAATCGCCGTTGATGACCAGCATAAAGTCCACCTGCGTTATGCGTTTATCCCGTTGCAGATAGGTATTGTAAACGCTCTTTTCCGCTACGCCGAGCTCGGAAGCCAGGCGGTCGGCTACGGCTTTGTTGGCTTCGTTGGTTTCGTCGAGAGCGGTATAGACGTATTGTCCGTAATCCACCGTCCGCAAGAACACCGTCCTGACCGCTCCGTCCGTTCTTTCGGTGTAAACGTATTCCGAACCGTCGTAAGCGGCGGTTCCGTAGACGTAATAAGGCACGCCGTTAATGAAACTCAGCGTAATGCCGTAATCCGTCCCGTTTATTTTCCAATTATAGAATTTGATACCGCCGGCGTTGGAGAACAAATCGTAAAGCGAGCCGTTGTTCAATACCGAAGAAAGCACGTTACGTAAAGAGTCCGTCCCGTCGGCTTTGATACGGAAATAAGCGTTGGTACCGTAAACGAATTCGTAATAATCCGTTGCCTCGGTCTCCACGGAAGAGTCGTAAATATCGGTAACGTAAAGAGTGCCGCCTTCTCCCATATTAAAGGAAACGCTCTGCTTTCTGGCGGTATATTCCACCGTTACCGCAGAGTCTTCGGTAAGTTTCGACAACTGAAGAGTGTATTCCGTGGACGAGGAAGAAAATACTTCGCCTATGCTAACCCCGTTGACTTTGATATCTTTAATGGAATAAGCGGGATTAGGGCTTTTAAAGCGGAAAGAGGAAACCGAATTGTAATAAACCGCTACCGTAGCCGTTTCTTCGGTAAAGAGGTTACCGCCGTATTCGAAATATCCGTTGTAGGCGGAATCCCCGTTTTGTACGGTAACGTTGACGTTAATAACGCCGAAAACCACGTCTATCTTGTTTTCTACGGTTTTGACTAAGTCGTTAGAAAATACTCTGACGTGATCGTCGATGTAACTGGTGGTGTTAAGTCGATCTCCGACGTACCAATCCAGCTTATCCAGTTCGAAACCTACCGCCGCTTCGAAAACCAATTTATATTCGTTGTTTTCGTAAATCGTGTATTCTCCGTAAACGTCCACGGTCTCGGTGAGAGAATTCCCCTCGGCGTCGGTTTTCCCGTCGTTTATGACAAGTTTAACGGAACCGGAACCCGAAATGTCTACCGAAAGTCTGTGGCTTATCGGCGTCCAGACGGGTATGACGTATAACGTCCTGTTTTTCATAAAATCTTCGTTGAGAAGATGTTCCTCTTCGGCGTAAAGCTTAGTCTTGTCGTCCACCGTTTTGCCCGTGAGAGCGTCCTGCCAGCCCACGAAAACGTAATTTTCCCTCGTCGGGATCACCGACGGAACGCCGCCGTTGGAGCCGCTGGCGTAAGTATCCTGGTAAACTATCGAGGTGCGTTGCAATTCCACCCGGTTGTTGTCGTCGTCGTTGTAATAGAATACCACTGTATAGGATACCCGTTTCCATTTTGCCACGAGAGAAGCGGGCTGCTCGAAAGTGATGGTTTTGTCCACCGTTTTCTGCAACGGATCGCCCATAACGTACCAACCCTCGAATTCCATTCCGACGACTTCTTCGGGAACGGGCAGCTTTCCGTCGAAATCTATCCCGGCGTCCTCGTTCTTGTATTCACCCAGCTCCTTCCCGTAAGGCAGCTCGGTCACCGTAAGCTCGATATTGTTGTTATTCGGATTTTGGTAATTTATAAAGGTAATGTCGCTTTTCGTATAAACGAAAACGGCTTGTATCTCGATTTGCGCAATATCCGCATTGGGCGTGAAACTCAACAGATAATCGGTCAAGCTGTCGCCGGAACTGTTGGAGGTGAAGGTAAGCTCCTCTCCCGCAAGTCCTACCGCAACGGTCTGAACGCCCACGTTGTCCAGACGGACGTAATTGCCGTTGACGTCCTTGATGAGCCAGTAAGCAAAGGCTCGGGTGGTGGTGTAAGGAGAAGCGACGATGGTAGCCAGAGCGTCGTGAGCGTAATACCCCTCGGTACGGACGTCGGTGGTACCCATCGGGTTGCCGTAAACGTCGTTGGGAACGGTCATTATGACGTCGGTAGCCGCTTTGACGTATTCGGGACGAATGACCATATCCCTGTCCACCACCGAGAAATCCGCAGGCACCCAGTTGGTGAAAACGTAACCGTATTTTTCCATTTTCGGGTCGCTGCCGTAAACGGGGACCTTGGTGGGCTTTTCGCCGTATAGCACCTTTTCTTCCGAAGCTACCGTTCCGTCGTCGTAATAGAATCTGACGGTAAACTGCGCTTTTTCGAAAATGGCTATGTATTTTTTGCTTTCGGTGACCCCCACGTCTTTACGGGAAGCGTAAGGGTATCCGTCGTTCCACTGGCTGAAAACGTATCCCGTTTCGGGGACGGCAACCACGGTTGCGGCAGAGCCGCCGTTGGGAACGTACTGCTCGGTCTCGCCCTGGATCCTGCCGCCGAGGCTTGCGGAGTAATTCAGGACGCAATCCACTTCTTTAACTTCGAACGTAACGGTCTGCTCGAATCCGCCGTAGCTCAACGCCACGTTCTGCGAACCGGCAACGGTCAGATCCAATCCTTCGTAAACGGTACTTGCGAGGGATACCGATTCCGACGTGCCGTCGCTGTACGTTACGGTAACGTATATTGCGGACGGATCGTTGTTGACGCCGACGCCCCCGGAAGTGTTTTCGATACTGACTATGGTCCTTTCGGGAACGATGACGTCCTCCGTCGCAGGAAGATACGCCAGCAACACAAGAACGAGCGCCACCGCCAGCAATACCGCCGCCCCTATGGCTATCTTGTACCCCGAGCCGGAAAGGATCCTTCTCTGACCGGATTTGTAACTGCCTCTCATATTAAAAACTCCCGTAATAAGTTTTATATCAGCCCGCCCTCGACAAAAGGGCATAATTATAGCTAAATTCAATTATGTTAATATTATATAATATATCAATTCGAATTTCAATACCGAAAAACAATTTTTGCCCTTTCGGTAATTTTTACCTGTCCGTCCGCAAACAAGACGTCGACGCATACCTCAAAAATAATATTTATTTGTATCCATAGCAACCGATAAATACAATAAAACGAGCCGAGCCGGCAAGGTCATCCGCAAGCGAAGCCGAGAGTATTTTTCACAAAAAAAGATTAAGGAAGCGAAGTGAACGGAAACGCTTGCAAGGAGAGACATATTATGATAGAATATTATAAGCAACTTGCCGAAGTGGTGGAATGGCAGACGCGGCGGACTCAAAATCCGCTGATGGCAACATCGTGCGGGTTCAAGTCCCGCCTTCGGCACCAATACAACAAAGAACCGTACTGAGTACGGTTCTTTGTTGTATGTAGCAAACGTCAAGGGACTTGAACGGGCGGATAGACGGCACAAGAACATCAAAAGACTATTGCCGTCGTAATTGACATCGTCTTTTGGTCTGTTGCTCCTCTTTCCCAAAAACCTTTCTTCTCTTCGTTCATTCAGGTTTTCGGGAGCCCTGTTCTCCTCGACCTCTTACCTCAACAGACAAATATCCATTTGTCCGCTTCGTCTTTTGGTCTGTTGCTCCTCTTTCCCAAAAACCTTGCTTCACTCCGCTCATTCAGGTTTTCGGGAGCCCTGTTCTCCTCGACCTCTTACCTCAACAGACAAATATTCATTTGTCCGTTTCGTCTTTTGGTCTGTTGCTCCTCTTTCCCAAAAACCTTTCTTCTCTTCGTTCATTCAGGTTTTCGGGAGCCCTGTTCTCCTCGACCTCTTACCTCAAC
>CASDZI010000040.1 GCA_949285605.1 uncultured Christensenella sp. | reverse complement strand
GCCAATTCCCGCTTTCTTTATTAAAATTTATACTACACCATGCGGCTAGATCGTTGATATGGACTGCATTTAAGCTATCGCAATCCTTGAACGCACCCTGTCCGATACTTGCAACAGCATCCCCGATAGTGATATTTTCCAAATTACTACTACGGAATGCATATTCACTAATGTGCATCACACTGTCGGGTACAATAAATGCATTTGCGGTTTTGCCTGTTGCATACTGTATAAGCACTGTTTTATCCTTATTATATAAATTCCCTTCCATACTGGAATAAACCGTATTCCTTTCATCAACTGTTATGGTTTCAAGATCGAAACATCTGATGAAGGCCATAGGCTCAATTATAGTAATACTTGAAGGAATCTTAACTGATACTAAAGAACTGCAACCATAGAACGCTGAATGCCTAATTCGATTAACATTGTCGGGAATGTCAACACTTTCTATTAATCCTTTTCCTTTAAATATTTCCCCAAAATCAACAACCGGCTTACCTTCGATCTGTGCGGGAATGACTACTTTTACAGCCGTTCCTTTATATTTTGTCAGATATACCTTGTCTCCGTGTATCACATAGTCGTAATTACTGTCGGAAGTCGTATTATCGCATCCGAATTCTATCGGATAATTATTAGGATTCCAATTGCTATGCCAAGTCTTAGGCACAAAATATGTTTCTAAACGAATCGTTAAATCGCCGCTATAGCCAAACGCATAATCACCCACATAAATCACGGATGCTGGAATAGTAACGCTCGTTAAATCATTATCCTCATAAAACACCTTATTGGCAATCCCTGCCGTATTGCTACGCAACACTATCGTCGTAGCTGTTTTCTCAAAACCAACCACCCAATTTCCGATATAGTACGCACCATCCACCGATTGAATAAGCTTATCACAACCATTAAAGGCATTGCCTCCAATTTCCGTCACGTTTTCGGGAATATTTATATAAATTAAATTGTTACAACCAAGGAAAGAGCTTCCTCCGATATATGTTAAACTTTCAGGTAAAGCTACGCTCGTCAATCCGGAACACTCGTAGAAGGCTCCAGAACCGATACTTGTTACTCCGTTCGGTATTGTCAAATTAGTTAAACTTTTACAATCAGAAAATGCAATACTACCGATACTCTTTAAGCTGTCGGAGAAAGTTACGCTATTCAAACTGCTGCAATAAGAAAACGCGAAATCACCTATACTGGTTACACTGTCCGGTATAGTGATGCTCGTTAAGCTTGAACAACCTTGGAGCATATAATCGCTGATTTTCGTCAATCCGACAGGCAAAGTAATGCTATTTAAATAATTACATCCCGTGAACGCCCCTGGTCCGATATCAGTTACACTATCGGGAATTTTGATGCTTATAATGGTTTTGTCGTGCTGAAAAGCAAATTTAGTTATGCTCGTCACAGGTAAACCTTGGAATATCGAAGGTATAACTATATCGGCATCCGTTGCCTCTCCCCTTCCAAATAAGATATATCCTGTTCCTTCTTCATTAATTGAATATGATAAGCCTTCGGTATAATTCAGTACTGCGCCACAGATTTCACATACTTTGTTAACAAAACTATGTCCTTTTGCAGGGATAACTTCGGTATACGTATGTCCGCAACCGCTTCTTTGACAGGTAAAGGTCTTGACTCCTCCCTCGATACAAGTAGGCTCTGTCGTAACTATGCCTTCGTCATAGTTATGCCCAAGAGGTAAAGTCGTACGGGTTTCCTCTTCGCCGCAAACTTCACAAATATGTTTTTCCTGTCCGTCCTCAGTGCAGGTAGCGGAGGTAATTATAGACCATTCCCCAAAAACGTGTTCGCCGCTTGCAGGAATAATTTCTGTTTTAACGTATCCGCAGACTGAACAAACTTTCTCCTTTTCACCGTCTTCGCATGTAGGCTCAACCTTTGTCACCCATTCTCCAAACGTATGTTCATCGGTTGCTTGAATTATTTCGGTTTCAAATTGATGACAAACAACGCATTCTCTTTGCTTTTCGCCATCGACGCAAGTCGGTTCAACGGTAGTTGTCCATTCGCCGTAAGTATGTTCGCCGGTTGCGGGGATAACCTCGGTTTCAATATGATGACACACATCACATTCTTTTTGCTTTTCTCCGGTAGTGCCGCAGGTAGCCGCAGTTACCTCCGTCCACTCTCCGTAAGTATGTTCACTTATCGCAGGGATAGCTTCGGTTTCGACGTATCCGCAGTCAGAGCAGCCCCTTTGTCTTTCCCCGTCCACGCAGGTAGGCTCGACGGTAACTTCCCACTCCCCGAAAGTATGACCCTTAGCAGGAACGACTTCGGTATAACTGTGTCCGCAACCGTCTCTTTGACAGGTAAAGGTCTTTACCCCGTCCTCTGTGCAGGTAGCTTCCGTCGTAACTTGTCCTTCGTCATAGTCGTGTCCGAGAGCGTCGATAGAGCGGAACTCTTCTTCTCCGCAAGAGTCACACGTGCGTTTTTCCTGTCCCTTTTCGGTGCAGGTAGCCGAGGTTTCGACCGTCCACTCTCCGAAGGTATGTTCGCTTACCGCCTCGATAACTTCTTTCTCGACGTGTCCGCAGACCGAACAGACTCTTTTCTTTTCCCCGTCGGCGCAAGTAGGTTCGACTGTGGTTGTCCATTCCCCGAAAGTATGACCTTTGGCTTCGACGACTTCGCTTTCTTTCTCTCCGCATTCGCAGACTCTTTCCTGAAGTCCGTTTTCGGTGCAAGTAGCTTCGGTAACGACCGTCCATTCCCCGAAAGCGTGAACGTGCACCACAGGTTTGGTGACGGTAACGGTATATGTAACTTTTTCCGACGGAGCGTCCTTATGCCACGCCTGGATATAAAAGACGTTTTCTCCTACCGAAAGCGTAACCTCATTTTCGATTTCCTTGGTAAGCCCCTTGTCGGAATACGCCTTAAAGACGATTTCTGAATTGTTGCGGAAACTTATTCTGGAAAGACTGAATTTTTCGGAATTGACGCCCACGGCAAAAGTCACGGTTTTCTTTTCGTTATCCACCGCAAAATCCGAACTTTGACTGACGGAATACAATTCCACCTTCAAATCCTTTTCTTCCTCTTGCGAATCTCCGAATAAATCGCAAGAAGAAAGCGCGACGAGAGTCACTATGATAACCGCCACCAAAAGAATAATAGTCAAAAAACTTTTCTTTTTATGCATTTTTCCCTCCAATTTGCCTTTCAGCCGTTTAGAAAATTCATATTACGTTGTAGAAAATCTGTTGTCCGTAAATGCCTTCGAGGAAGTTTATTCCCGACCAACGTTCCGCCGTACCGCCGAAATCTATGGTATCCAAAGCCACGCAACCGAAGAAAGCGTAGCTTCCCACAAACTCGACCGTTTCGGGAATGCTTATTTCGGTAAGCCTGCCGCAGTAAGCGAACGCCGACGTCCCGATACGCGTCAAAGCCGACGGTAAAGTCACCGAAGTAAGGTTGATACAACCGTAAAAGGCACTATCTCCTATAGTT
The DNA here is from genome assembly GCA_949285605.1 of uncultured Christensenella sp. Lineage (GTDB taxonomy): Bacteria > Bacillota > Clostridia > Christensenellales > DTU072 > CAG-1782. The sequence continues at coordinate 7,222 of CASDZI010000040.1, read as the reverse complement.
TTCACCGAATCGGCTATTACTACCGACTCTAAAGCGACCATATCCTTGAAAATTCCCGCCGTAATGCTTAAAGTTCCGTCCTTGACGGTAAAGGAAGTTACTCCGCTTCCGTCGTCTTTATACGAGAACAATACCTTTCCTATATAGACGGGTCCGTTCGGTAAATTCTTATACCAGGCGGTATTTTTTATGGAAATGCCGCCGTTTTCGGAAACGTAAATTATACTTTCGGGGAAAACCACCTCGACAATTCTTTCTTTATAACTATTAACGAACATATCCGCCGAAACGCCTATTACGGGCTTCCCTTGGAAAGAGGAAGGAATAACTGCCTTGAATGTATCGTCGGTGTAGACCACGGACGGCATTTTATAAGAAGTAACCTCCCATCCTCCTTCCACTTCGGTGTAAACGAAATTATCGTCCTCGGCGGTAGGCAGTCCCTCGTTTTTCTTAACGTCTTGTTTTGCCACTACCGTGGTGCCGTAATCGGAATAAAAACATTTGTATTTTCCTGTTTGTTCTCCGTAAGAACCATATAAATTTATATTGTATATATATCCGTCTTTAATGACCACCGTAAATTTATAAATTGCCCCTTCCTCCGAATATTCAAAATTATAGGAACCCGTAGTCGGATCGTAAACAAAATCGTGATATCCGCACATAGAAAACAAATAACTTCCGATATCTACGGGTTCGTATTCAGCCTCCGGCGTTTCATAAACCGAACTCCACTCGCGACCGGTAAAGAAACATTCTTTCCATACGCCTTTTTCGGGGATATATTCATCGTAACTGTACCAATCCGGCCAAAACGCCTCGGTATCGTCGGTGCTGATTATTCTACCGTTATCTGCCTTTAATACGGAATAGATAACCAGCTCTTCGCCTAACAATTCCATATATTGCGATAAATCCCCGTCTATCATCTCGGTCTTTACGGTAACATTCAATTCCTGCGGCTTCCCGGATAAACGGGCTACGGCTTCGTTCCAGCCTTCCTCGGTCACCTCGTCGCCGACTATGATTTCCTCTTCTTCGTATTCCTCTCCTTCGAAATAGTATTTATATCCGGCAAATAGCTGATTTGAGTTTACTATATTCGTCCATTGAGCGCGAGTTCCTGCATATCTTAGAATATATAATTCGCCCATATAAGCGAAAGGATACTCTCCGAACTCCACCACGGAAAGCGGTAGACGGATATTTCCCGCCGCCGCAAACGCCTGCGAGCCTATTCTCTCCACGCCGTCGGGGAAGATTAGCCCATAAAAAGTCATATCGCTGCAAGCGTAATCGAACACTTCCTTAATTCCGTAGCCTGTCAAATCGAGAGTGTCTTCCGTTCCTCGGTAACCTACCATATAAAGTACGTCCTCGTACCTGAACAGTTCCACGCCCTTTTCGTCGACATAAAATTCGCTTGTAAAGTCACCTGAAGATATAATTTCGCTTCTGGAAGCGGGACTCGTCACCGAAATCGCCGAAAGATTTTTGATCTGAACGAGTTTGTAACAACCGTCGAAAGCGTCAGCTCCTATTCCGTTCAAGGATGCGGGAAGATTGACCCTTACCAGGTTGCGGCAATCGGCAAAAGCGCTCTCGCCTATATAGACGACTCCTTCGGGAATTTCCAGGTTGCGTAAGGATACGTTTCCGCTTAAGGCGTGATCGGCTATACTTAAGGTACCTTCCTTTACGGTCAGAGTTTCGGTTTCTCCCTTATAGGAATACAGTACGCTTCCTATATACACCGCTCCGCTTGCGTTGTTGTAGAGAGGGGTTTCGGCGAAGGCGTCTTTTCCTATATAAATAAGCCCCTCTCCCCCTGTAACCTCCGTTAAATCGTAAGCAGAATAAAAAGCTTTTTCTCCGATGGACGTAACGGATGTAGGCAGATCTATGCTTACTAAATAAGTATAGCTGAACGCTCCGTCGCTTATCTCGGTAAGGGAAGACGGTAAGGTTATTTCCGATAAATCACTATGACTGAAAGCGTATTTTCCTATGGAAGTCAATCCTTCGGGTAAAACAATCCTGAATTCAAAATAGTCGCTCCTATAGGAGGAAAAAGCGTAGGAAAAGACTTTATCTATGTCGTACCCGGTCAGATCGAGTTCGGCGGAACGCTTGTCGTAACCTAAAAGATAACGGACTCCGTCGTATTCGAAAATCACCACTCCGTTTTCGTCGGTCGTCACGGTACTTTGGAATTCTCCGTCGGATATTATCTCACATTCTTGCGCAAAACTCGTTACCGTTACGTCGGACTGATTTTTTATCTGCACGAGTTTGTACGAATTTTGGAAAGCGTTTTTACCGACTTCGGTCAGCGAGGCTGGCAGATAAATTCTGTAAAGTTTGTCGCACGCCCCGAACGCTTCGTCCTCTATGACCTTTATTCCGTCGGAAACGATAATTTCTTTTATATTACTTTCACCCCAAAAAGCGTGATACTCTATGGTTTCTATGGGATAACCGTTATAGGAAGAAGGCACTATTACGGTGGACGCATAACCGTTATAACCTTTAATTATATAAGTGTTATCCTTATATAATAATTCGAAAGAGCCGAAGGTAACGGTTTCTTCGGGGGGATTTGTAGGTTCTTCGGGTTCTGGAGGAGTCACTTCGGTAACTCCGTAGCCGTAAACGTAGAATTTGGAACCCGATTGTCCCTCCATAAAGGAACAATATGCCAAAGCCCCGTTCTGGAATTTGAAAATCATCGGAACGTCGTTTTCGTAAACAACATAGCCTCTCATAGTTTCGTCGTATGTCAAATCGGAATATGCGACGCTTTCTTTAATCGTATATATAAAATATAATGGATTACTTTCCTGCATTGCGCCATTTTCGTTGACAAACGATAATATAGATACGTCAATACTCGTTTGAGTAATATCGTAATACCGATTCGAGCCCGATAATCCCATAATTATTTTACCGTGGTCGAATCGATATGAAAAATCTAAATAAATAACGCCGTTGTTGGCGATGCAGTCAAGACTGTAATTTGCCTCTTTGGCTTTAACGTCCAAGATGCGTTCGAATGCCTTATCCCACTCTTCGGCGGTAACCTTTTCGGAAACAAAATCGTCGGAAACCTTATCGCCGAATCCGTAAGACTCCGTTCCGCAGACGGTACAGACTCCGTTTACGAAATTATGTTCCTCGGTAGCAGGGATCGTTGCGCTTTCGGTATGGCGGCAAACGGTACAAACTCTTTGTTTTTCTCCGTCTGCACAAGTCGGTTCTTTCGTCGTTATCCATTCTCCGAAAGTATGACCTTTGGCAGGGATGACTACGTCGTAACTATACTCGCAGCCGTCTCTTAAACAGGTATAAGTTTTCCTTCCGTCCTCTGTACAGGTTGCGTATTTCGTAACCACGCCTTCGTCGTAGTCATGTCCGAGAGGTAAAGTCGTACGGGTTTCCTCTTCGCCGCAAACTTCGCAAGTACGTTTTTCCTGTCCTTTTTCTTCGCAAGTAGCGGCAGTTACCACGATCCACTCTCCGTATGTATGTTCGCCTATTGAAGGTATAACTTCTTTATCGACGCGTCCGCAGACCGAACAAACCCTTTCCTTCTCTCCGTCTGCACAAGTAGGTTCGATAGTCGTTACCCATTCCCCGAAAGTATGTTCGCTTACCGCCTCGATAACCTCGGTTTCAACATATCCGCAGTCCGAGCAGACCCTTTGTCTTTCCCCGTCGGTGCAAGTCGGCTCGACGGTAACTTCCCACTCCCCGAAAGTATGACCTTTGGCAGGAACGACTTCGGTATAACTGTGTCCGCAACCTTCTCTTTGGCAGGTAAAGGTCTTGACTCCGTCCTCTGTGCAGGTAGCTTCCGTCGTAACTTGTCCTTCGTCATAGTCGTGTCCGAGAGCGTCTACAGAGCGGAGCTCTTCTTCTCCGCAAGAGTCGCAAGTACGTTTTTCCTGTCCTTTTGCGGTGCAGGTAGCCGAGGTTTCGACCGTCCACTCTCCGAACGTATGTTCGCTTATCGCAGGGATAGCTTCTTTCTCGACGTATCCGCAGTCCGAGCAAACCCTTTGTCTTTCCCCGTCGGCGCAAGTAGGTTCAACGGTCGTCGTCCACTTCCCGTAAGTATGTCCTTTGGCTTCGACGACTTCGGTTTCTTTCTCTCCGCATTCGCAGACCCTTTCTTTCAAACCGTCTTCGGTGCAAGTAGCTTCGGTAACGACCGTCCATTGTCCGAAAGCGTGAACGTGCGCCACGGGTTTAGTCACGGTGACGGTATAGGTCACTTTTTCCGACGGAGCGTCCTTGTGCCACGCCTGGATATAGAAGACGTTTTCCCCTACCGAAAGCGTAACCTCATTTTCGATTTCCTTGGTAAGCCCCTTGTCGGAATACGCCTTAAAGACGATTTCCGAATTGTTGCGGAAACTTATTCTGGAAAGACTGAACTTTTCCGAATTTACGCCCACGGCAAAATCCACGGTTTTCTTTTCGTTATCCACCGCAAAATCCGAACTTTGACTGACGGAATACAATTCCACCTTCAAATCCTTTTCTTCTTCTTGTGAATTCCCGAACAGATCGCACGAAGAAAGCGCGACGAGAGTCGCCGCTAAAATAATAATCGTTAAAATAATTATCCCGATACGTTTGGAAAAAAAGCTTCGCATTATTTCCCCCTTAAAAAAATAAATATCTATTTAGATAAATATAACATATCTGAAAGGATAAATACAAGTATTTGCGTAGGGAAAATTGCCGCATTTTATCTCAAGAGATAAATCGTTGCCGAAAATCGCACATATCGTACGAAAAACTGAATTTTTGTATAAAACGGATTTGAAAAATTTTATATAATTTCCTCGCCGAGCGGTATTATTTTATTATAGAGGGCAACTCTGCCGTCGGGTAAATTTTTATCTGTATGAAAATGCCCGAAATACCATTTTTTGAAGGATAATTTTTCGAAAAAATTACGCATCATTACGTTTTCGAGATAAGTTTTGCGGTCGGAAACCGCTTCCCTCGGTAAATAATAAAGCCCCTTTTCGTCACAACTGTGCGTTATAACGTAATCCACCGTAAAATTATGATTTTCGAGGTTTTGTAAGGCATTTTCGTAATCGGCTTGCGAAGGGGTCTCCTCCGCCCACAGGTTTACGTTCTCCGTCCTGTATATTCTGTCTATGCTCGTCGCTCCGCCGAAAGTAAATATTTTGTTCCCTTCTATTTCAAAAATTTCCCCACGGCACAGATGAATGACGTTTTCACGCAGAACGCGCACCTTGCCGCCGAATTTTTCAATTACGGGGAAGGAGTTAAGGTACGGGTAATTTTCGTGATTCCCGTCAACAAACAGCACGGTAAAAGGTAGTTTCCCGTAAACGGAAAGTATCCTTTCCGTCCTGTCATCGGGCCCTACGCCCAAGACGTCGCCGGCTATAATAACGTAATCGCTTTCCCGTGCCTTTTTGCTCTCGGCAAATTCTTTCAGCTTCAAAAAATCGGTTACGCCGTGAGTATCCCCCGTAACGAATATCATAATTCCCCCTTTATTATTTTACCTGCTATGGTATCCTGAAATATTATTTTCGGTTAACTAAAATCGATGTTTTACCAATCTTCCGTTTTGTTCGTGTTCTTAACGTCGTTATAAAACGAGTGATAGTTTTCGGCGAATTTGCGATTGACCTCGGACAGGTCGAAATTCCTTCTTTCGGCTTTTTCCGGGGTCATATAATCTATTTTGCGTACTGTTTTTTTGCCGAGGACTATTTCGATAAGTTCGGATAAAGATGCGATAACTTTCGCACCCGTGGCTTGAAGCCTTTGCAAAGAATTATTTCCGCTTTCGATAAGCACGCAGTCTATTCCCAAAGCCCTTGCTACTTCGGCGTCGTGTTCGGTATCTCCCACCATCAGAATTTTCCCTTTTACGGGGTGCGTTTCGAGGTACCGTTTACCGACTTCGGTTTTCCCTGCGGCGTGGAAATCGCTCAAGGCTATGAGATCGGTAAAATAGACTCCTATCCCGAATTTTTGCACGCCCTGTTTCAGCAGGGAAATTTCGCTTGCGCTCAGTATATATTGTTTTACCGAATTGAGGAAAAGTTTTTCCAAAACCTTTTTGGCGTCTTTCCGTAAAGGACTTTCCACGGTAAGATAGTTTACGAAAAATTCGTCCGCAAGGACTTCATAGGAATCTTTGGAAAAATCGAACCCGAGTTCCCTGTAATAATCTTTCACGGGGAAACGGAATTTTTCGGCGTATGTAACCGAGTCCAGGACGGGAAGGGAGCGTTTGGACAGCGAGGCGTTGACGGATTTAAGGCAAGCGTCTATGTCGTCGAGCAAAGTTCCGTTCCAGTCCCAGAAAACCGCGTCGTAATTGTTCATCAGTCTTTAGCGGGTATACCTGCGTGGCTGGCGTTGTAGAGAGGAAGTTTTTCTTTAATTATCTCGATCATTTCCTCCGCCGTTTCCACCCCGTAGATCCTGTCGTCGGGGATATTTTCGTAACGGATACGTTCGTCCAGACGGGTATCGGCAAGTTTACTCGACCAGCCGTCCACGTTTTTGAAAGCAATGATGAGCTTTTTCATCGCCCAGGCGTTGGCTATTTCGCTCAAAGTTCCGCCGCCTCCGCCTATAGCCACCACTGCGCTTGCGTTTGCGACGATGACGTTACGGAAGATATCCAGTCCGGTAGGAATGGAAATATCCGCATACGGATTAGCCATTTCCGCATTAAAGCCCGGGATAATGGCTACGGTATCCCCTTCCTTATAGTTTTCAGAAGAGTGTGCGCCTTTGAAAGCGGCTTCCATAACGCCGTACAAACCGCCGTTCTGCACTCTGAAACCGTTATCGACGAGAGCCTTCCCCGCTTCGAACGCTGCCTTAAACTTTTCGCCGTTGGGATCGATTTTAGCGTCGCCGACTATAGCTATAATTTTTCTTCTCATAAAAACTCCTTAAAAATACAGATAATATAAATATTATACCTAAGCCGCAGGAAAAATATCTTAAAAAATTATACCACACTCAAAAATATTTTACAATGTGTTGTAAAAAAGGAAAAAATATATTATAATACAAAAGCGCCCGCAAGAAAAAGGCGACACGGAGCTGTATCGAAGTGGTCATAACGGGGCGCACTCGAAATGCGTTAGCCATTAACTTGGCACGAGGGTTCGAATCCCTCCGGCTCCGCCAAATACAAAAAACACAC
>CASDZI010000039.1 GCA_949285605.1 uncultured Christensenella sp. | reverse complement strand
TTTATTTTTGAAATTTTTTACCGAAATAGGGTTTTAATCGGTCTCGTGAAAAAAATTTTGTCAATTAAGCATTAAGTATTGTAAATTAACGATAAATTATGTTATTATATATATAATTTATTTCAAAAATTTTTTTCCACAGGAGGCAGATTATGGATAACGTGACCAAAGCGAAAATAAATCTGTTTGCCGTTCTGCGTAATTTTCAGGAACTTTGTTCAATGGACGAGGTTGCTCACGAGCTCATCAAGGACGTTAAACTGACGGTTCAATTCGTCGTACCTGAAGTCGGGAGCGCTACGCTGGCGTTTGCAAACGGACAATGTAAATTTTTCAGAGAAAAAAAATTCGCAGGGCTCACGCTTTGGTTCGTTTCGCCGGAGCATTTCAATAAATTGATAGACGGGGAAAAGACCATTCCGCTCTTCATAAACTTTTTCAAGGTAGGATTTTTGCTTAATACTTTTACCAAACTCGCCGAAAGGCTGTCTTATTTCCTTAAGCCTACGGAGGAACTTTTAGCCGATGAGAAATATTTCAAAATAAATACTTATCTGACCGCATATACAGCGTTCTTTGCTCTGTGCGAAATCGGAAACAACGAGTTCAAGGGGCGTTGCAATGCCGCCAGAATCCCCGAAGGGGAGATACTTCTTACGGTCAACGAAGGTCCGTCTATGGTAATTAAAGTCGACAAGGCGCACCGTCTTTCCGCCGAGATCGGCACAACCGACAATCCTCGCGCTTGTATGACGTTCGGAAGCTTGCAGACGGTCAATGACGTTCTTAGCGGTAAGAGCGATATTTTTTCCAATCTCGGCAGCGGCAATTTCGCAATTAAAGGGTGCTTGCCTATGCTCGACAATATGAGTAAATTGCTGAGTCAAGTCGGGTTTTATTTGAAATAAGGAGGCCGTATGGGAGAATTTAAGATAAACGAATATAACAAAAGCAGAGAACTTTTTCAAAGAGCGCTCAAAGTGATACCGGGAGGCGTTTACGGACATCTCGGACCCAGCGAAGGTTGCGCTATTCCCATTTCGGCTTATCCGATTTTTGCCGACAGGGCAAAAGGAGCTTATTTCTGGGATGTGGACGGCAACCGTTTCGTGGATTATATGTGCGCTTACGGTCCGAATATTTTAGGTTACAACGATCCCGACGTGGACGCAGCCGCTGCGGCTCAGTTGAAAAGAGGTAACTGCACCACACTTCCGGGCGACGTTCTCGTTCCGTTCGCAGAACTTTTAGTAGATACCGTCGATATGGCTGATTGGGCTTTCTTTGCAAAAAACGGCGGAGACGTTACGAGCTTTGCGGTTATGATTGCGAGACAGGCTACTCAGCGTAAAAAAATCCTTATGCTAAAAGGAAGCTACCACGGAGTGGCGCCCTGGACGCAGAAATACGGTTACGGCGGAATAATATACGAGGACGTTTGCAACAATTTGTATTGCAAATTCAACGATATCGAAGATTTTAAGAGGATTGTCGAGGAGAATAAAGACGAGATCGCTTGTTTTATTACCACGCCTTACCATCATCCTATATTCGAAGATAACGCTTTGCCGAACGAAACCTGGTATAAAGAGGTACGCAAAATTTGCGACGAAAACGGTATAGTTTTGATTTTTGACGATATAAGATGCGGTTTCCGTCTCGACGTTAAAGGAAGCGATTATCATTACGGGGTTAAGGCAGATCTCGAATGTTTCTGCAAAGCTTTGGCTAACGGTTACAACGTCTCCGCTTTGTGCGGCATACAGGCTTTGAAAGGTTACGCTACCGATGTATACTATACCGGCAGTTACTGGATGAGCGCCGAACCTTTCGCCGCAGGTATCGCTTGTATCAAGAAAATGCGTGAAATGGAAATACACAAAGTGCTTAAAGCAAAAGGCGAAAAGTTGCAAGCCGGACTTAAGGACGTGGCAAAAGCCAACGGGTTCGATCTGATAATTACCGGCGAACCTGCAATGTGGTTTATGAGGCTCAACAACGATTATACCACCATGGTACACCAGGAATGGGTGGCAGAATGCGTCAAGAGGGGCGTATTCTTTACCAGCCATCATAATCATTTCATAAATGCCGCATTGAGCGACGAGGATATTCAATTTACCCTGGACGTTGCCGACGAGGCTTATAAGGCGGTCAGAAAAAACCGTCCCGATTTTCATTGATTATAATTTTTTGTTTATAAAACAGGAGGATAGATTTTTATGGCTTTGACAAAAAAAGAATGGCTGAAGCTGGAAGAGAAAGCGGGAGAACTTCGCAAACTTATTCTGGAAACAACCCATTGGGCCGGAAGCGGACATATCGGCGGTTGCATGAGTGCGATAGACGTAATGGTCGCTTTATATTACAAATATATGAACTTCGACCCGAAGAACCCTACCGATCCCGATCGCGATCGTTGCGTTATCAGTAAAGGACATATAGGACTTGCCATAGCGGCTATGTTTGCCGATCTCGGACTTATCGATAAAGAGGATCTTAAGACCTTCAATCATACCGGAAGCAAACTCGGTATTCATCTCGATTGCAATAAAGTTCCGGGGCTGGACGCCTCTACGGGTTCTCTCGGACACGGTTCTTCTATGGCTCTCGGAATGGGACTTGCTGCAAAACTCCGTAATCAAAGCTACAAAACCTATCTTATTTTGGGAGACGGAGAGTGTAACGAAGGTTCGGTTTGGGAAGCTGCCATGGCAACGGCTCACTTCAAAGCCACCAACGTAATTACCATTGTTGACCGTAACCACAACATGATAGACGGCAACACCGAGGACGTAATGGCGTTGGAGCCTTTTGCCGACAAATGGGCGGCTTTCGGCTTTGACGTAAAGGTTATAAACGGACACCGTTTCGACGAAATATGCGAAGCGTTGGAATATGCCATAAACGCAAAGGATAAGCCCGTTTGTATCATAGCGGACACGGTGAAAGGTCAGGGAATAAGTTTTATGGCAGGCAACTATAAATGGCATTACGGCGCAATCGACGACGATAAATTTGCGCTTGCCATGAAAGACCTGGATAAGTATTACGGCGAAAGAGTAGCGTTTGTGGAAAAGGAGGCGAAATAAGATGGCTGGAGGATTGACTTACACTGCGGTGGAGAGCAGTAAATTATCTACTTCCGAAATTTACGGAAAAACTTTGTGCGAACTCGGAGAAAAAGATCCCAACATAGTCGCTTTGACGGCTGATTTGAAAGGATCTACCAAAATAGGGGATTTCGGCGAGAAGTTCCCCGAAAGAATATTTAACGTGGGTATCGCCGAGCAAAATATGTACGGCGTTGCGGCAGGGCTTGCAAAATGCGGATTCATACCTTTCGCATCGTCCTTCTCGGTCTTTGCAAGTTTAAGGGCGTTGGATCAGATCCATACCGACCTTTGTTATCAGAATCTGAACGTGAAAATCATAGGTACGCACGGCGGCACGAGTTTCGGTCAAGCCGGTTCCACTCATCACGCTATCGAAGACTTTGCAGTTATACGCGGATTGGTCAATATGACGCTGATATGCCCTGCCGACGGTATCGAAACCGGACTCGCCGTCAGAGCGGCGGCCGCTACGCCCGGACCTTTCTATATCAGAATAAACAGAGGTTTTGACCAGGTAGTTTATAATACCGACGACTACGGCTTCGAAGTCGGAAAAGCCGTCGTTATGAACGAAGGTACGGATATTACCGTAATTGCTTGCGGAGCTTGCGTTTATCAGGCAGTTCAGGCGGCTAAAATCCTCGATTACGATCATAAAATCAAAGTAAGAGTTTTGAATATGCATACTTTGAAACCTATCGACAAGGAAGCTATTCTGAAAGCCGTCAACGATACCAGAAGGATAATCACCGTGGAAGATCATACCGTTATAGGCGGTCTCGGCAGCGCCGTAGCCGAGGTGGTTGTGGAAAGCGGAAAAGCATGTGCGTTCAGAAGGCTCGGACTTCAGGATCATTTCTCGGCTATCGGATTACACGAAGATCTTATGGCTATGTACGAAATAGACGCAAACGGTATAGTCAAGAATGTTCTCGACGTTATGAAACAGGACTTCGAAGTAAATGAAGATTGGAGCGACGAGGTATAAATTATGGCGAAGAATGTAGTTATTACCCAGGAAGACAAGTATGCTGCGGGGATATTTTTTAATTCCGCGCTGCCTTTGCTTAAAGTAATAGCGGAGTCCGAACCTAAATACGGAAATAAATTCAAAGGGAAAAGTTTTGTGTTTCAGGTCAGCGCCCTTACAGGCGATAACGCTGAAAAAATGGCGACGCACTTCGTCGTGGAAGACGGGAAATGGAATACGTTCGTCAATAAAGTGCACGAGAATCCCGATTTGGAATTTATATTCCCCAATTTAAGGAATTTCGTTATTTTCTTTTCGGGGAAAGGAATGCCGTTACCCAAAATCAAAGGGTTGACGAAATTCGGGATATTTACTCCGATTCTGCTCACTCTTCTCAGAATGGCAGGACTTTTACAGGCAAAAAATCCGCCTCAAAAAGAATATGACAGAGCTTTGCTCGTTAAACTCTATTTCTATTTACTTTCCTCGGGCATAAGTCAGTTGAACAAGATGGGACATCCCGAAGTGAAAGCCTTTACCGAACCCAGTCCCGACAGAGCTTACGCCTATGCCGTTATCGGGCAACCCGATTTGCAGGCGTGGTTGCGGATCAAAGCCGGGAACAGTAAAGCGGGAAGAGGAGAATATCCTCGGTGTAAACCTTTTCTTACCATGAAATTCGATAACACCGTCCACGCTCTCGACATACTCATGAGCAAGGGCGATATGATCGAATACATGAAAGAAGGATACCTTATCATAGAGGGTGCGCCTGAATTCGGAGGTACCTTAGGCTCGTTGATGATGCTCGTAGGCTACTACGCTCAGGGACAATATCTTAACTGATAAAAAAATATATAGAAGGCGGGTTATTATGCCCGCTTTCTTTTTTATTCGGAGGTTCAGATGAGAAAAATCGTTATTCTCGACGGCTATACGCTATTTAATACGGATTTAAGTTTCGATGCGTTGAACGATTACGGCGAAGTGGAATTTTATGAAAGGACGCCGGCCGATTTGACGGCAACGAGGATAGGAAATGCGGAAATAGTGCTTACCAACAAAACCGTTATCGATAAAAAAGTCATTGACGAATGTCCTTCTGTTAAATTTATATCGGTATTGGCCACGGGTTATAACGTGGTCGATTGCGATTATGCGAGGACTAAGGGAATAACCGTAAGCAACGTGCCTTCTTACAGTACTCCGAGTGTAGTGCAGCACACCTTCGCATTGCTTTTGGAACTCTGCGCCCGTACGGGAGCGCATAACGATTCGGTGCAAAAAGGCGAATGGCAGAGGAGTAAGGATTTTTGTTATTGGTTAAATCCGTTAACGGAATTACACGGAAAAGTTTTCGGTATTATCGGATACGGAAATATCGGTAAATCCGTGGCGAGAGTTGCCGAGGCTTTCGGTATGAAAGTTTTGATCAACAATCGTACCCCGTTCGAAGGAAGCGTTTCTTTGGAAAAATTACTCTCCGAGGCGGACGTAGTGAGTTTACATTGCCCGTTGACCGAACAAAACAAGAAATTTATAAATAAGAATACTTTATCTTTAATGAAACCAGGCGCTTTTCTCATAAACACGGCAAGAGGTGCGTTGATAGAAGAAAAGGATCTTAAAGAGGCTTTAATTGAAGGCAAAATTGCCGGAGCGGGGCTTGACGTGCTGGATACCGAACCGCCGAAAGACGGGAATTGTCTTATAGGCGTTAAAAATTGTATTATAACTCCGCATATTGCATGGGCAAGCCTGGACGCAAGGAGAAGACTCAGTGCAATTACCTTAAAAAACGTGGCGTCTTATATCGACGGAAAGCCCGTCAACACTGTAAATTAAAACAGGTATTTCAAAGTCAGAAAACCGGTCACGGTCAAAATTATCAGGAAAGTGAAATTGGCGATATGGAACCACAGCAAATACTTTCCTTTCTTGGCGTTGGCTAATGCCGAATAATGTCTAAAGGTTATAAGGCTTGCAAGAGAGGAGACGAGTGTGCCGCAACCGCCTATATTGACGGCAATAAGAAGGGATTTGTAGTCGACGGTAAAAGCCGAAAGGAGAATCGACGAAGGGACGTTGCTTATAACCTGGCAGCTTATTACCCCCGTAAGGAGAGTATTTTTGTTGATAAGGCTCGAAAGCGCTTCTTTAATAACGGGAATTCTTGCCATATTCCCGGCAAAAATAAAGAAGAACACAAAAGTCAGAAGCAACATATAATCCACTTGAAACAAGGCTTTTCTGTCAAAAATAAATATGATCGGTATCATCAAAAGCCCCGTCCAATAAGGTACGACACGGAATACAATAACGATAGCGTATGCAAAAAGGGCAAGATAAATTATCGTTCTGGGTTTATCGAGTTTAACTTCGGGGGTGGGGATCCCGTGTTCTACAAGGGGTTCTTTTTTTATGCATATACAGCAAATCGCCAGCAAAACGAAACTTACAGCAAACGGTATTGCCATTATGGCAAAAAATTCTCCGGTCGGAATATGAAAATAATTATATAAGAATAGATTTTGCGGATTGCCGAAAGGAGTGAGCATACCGCCGAGGTTTGCGGCGATGTTTTGCATTATAAACGTGAAAATCATATATCCGCTTTTATCGGTTTCCGAAAGAACCAGATAGCCCAGCGGCAGAAAGGTTATCAGAGCCATATCGTTTGCTATCAGCATCGAACCGATATACGTTATGGTCACCAGGGCGATAATTGCCGATCGGGTGTTCTTGAAGACCGAAACTATTTTTTTTGCCAGGATGCGGAAGAAACGAATGTTACGCAAAGCGGCGATGACCAACATCATACAAAATAGGCAGGTTATCGTTCGGAAATCTATGTAAGACAGATATTCTGCGTCGGGTTTAACGAAAAAACAGGTAACCACCGCCGCTATCAAAGCGAGGAACGTAACTAAATTTCCGAATATAAAACGCTTAATTTTAACAGCTGTCGGCATTGCAAACTCACCGTTATATTTATTTCAAACATAAAACCCATATTCCTAAACCGAAATATGGGTTTTTGTTGGTGTGGTCGATGGGACTTGAACCCACACGGTTTAACCATACGCCCCTCAAACGTACGCGTCTGCCATTCCGCCACGACCACTTGTGACTGGTACGAGGGAAGGGACTTGAACCCTCACTGTCACCAACATGAACCTGAATCATGCGCGTCTGCCAATTCCGCCACCCTCGTAAGCATATATATATTATATCAAACGAAAAGAAAAGTCAATATATTTGAAGTACTTTTTGCATATAAATAGGATGGGGTTGATTTTTACCTTTATCGGATATATAATAATTTCACGGGGGAATTAAAACCTTCAGAAAAAAGAGGAGATTTATTTGCGTTGAAACAAGTTACTAAAGCTATTATTCCGGCTGCGGGATACGGAACCAGATTTTTACCCGCTACGAAAGCAATGCCCAAAGAGATGCTTCCCATTGTGGACGTGCCCAGTATCCAGTATATAGTGGAGGAATGCGCCTTAAGCGGCATTACCGACGTATGCATCATATTAGGACGAAATAAAAACAATATTGCCGACCATTTTGACAGGAACGTCGAGGTGGAATACGCTCTCATCAAAAGCGGCAAACTTGCCGACATCGAGAAAATGAATAAACTTTCCGATAAAGTCAATATAGTTTACGTCCGTCAGAAGGAAATGCGCGGCACGGGTAAAGCTATAGAGCTGTGTAAAAATTTCGTCGGGAACGATCCGTTTGCGGTATTGTTCGGAGACGACGTAATGTATAATCCCGGGAATCCCGTTACGGCGCAACTTATCAAAGCGTATGAGCAGACCGGAGCGACTATAGTCGGAGTGCAGGAACAACCCAGGGAAGAGTGTCCCAAATACGGGGTAGTCGTTCCCGGTAAAGTTAAAGGGAATTATACCGAAATAAGAGGTTTTAAGGAAAAGCCGAAGCTCGAAGAACTGCCTTCTCAGCTGACCAGCTTGGGAAGATTCGTTTTAACTCCCGAAATATTCGAATATATAAAGGAAACGCCCGCCGCACCCAACGGAGAAGTATATCTTCCTACGGCTATTGAGCTTATGGCTAAGGATATGGCGGTATTCGCTTACACTTTCGAAGGACGAAGATACGATATAGGCGATAAACTCGGTTATATCATCGCAAATATTGAATTTGCTTTACGAAACGGAGAAATCAATTCGGGTTTGAAAAAATATCTAAAGGAAATGATAAAAGAGATCTAATTATTTCCGGGGGGAGAATGAAGGAATTAACTAACGAAGTCAAAAAGGTCTTGGGTTTAGCCGAGACCTTTGCTTCACATTCGGGAAGTTTGGTGGACAGCCTTCACATTTTGATGGCTTTGGCTTGCACCGAAAGGTGTTACGCTTATGAAATTTTGTCCCGTTTGGGATTTACCGAGGAAATTGCGAAAAGTTATCTTATAAAAGTATTCGGAAGTCCGCAGACCACTGCGCAACCCGGACCTATGTATAACAAAATTCTCGAATATGCCGGTGTCGTGGCGGAAAATTCAGGTTATGATAAAATAGATACCCAACATCTGCTTCTTTCGCTTAGCTTCCATAAATCCTCTCTCGGCGGTAAAGTACTAGCCCGTCACGGTATCGATTATTCCGCAGTTTTGTCTATAGTCAACGGCATGGCTTATAACCGCATCGGGAAATCGACGGAAAAGAACACCGACGCCGACAAAAATTCGGTAGTTAAGGCTCCCGAAAAGGCGGAGAAAGTTACCGAACCGTTGCTGAACGAAAACGGCACAGATCTTACGTCAAAAGCCGAGCAGGGTAAGCTGAGTCCGATATTCGGAAGAGAAAAAGAAATAAACAGAGTAATTCAGATATTGTCCAGAAAGTTCAAGAACAATCCCGTTGTGGTAGGGGAACCGGGCGTCGGTAAAACCGCCGTGGTGGAAGGTCTCGCACAAAAAATCGTAAATGGAGAAGTGCCGGATTTTTTGAAAGGAAAAAGGATATTCGCTCTTAACGTAAACAGTCTGGTTTCCGGGACCCGTTACCGGGGAGAACTGGAAGAGAAGATAAAAAACGTATTGTCTTTTTTACAGGGCAAAGGAATCATTCTTTTTATCGACGAGCTTCATACTATAGTAAATGCAGGCGGTTCCGACGGCGGTATGAATTTAGCGAATATTCTGAAGCCCGTGCTTACGGACGGTGAATTTTCCACTATCGGAGCGACCACCGTTACGGAGTATCGGAAATTCATAGAAAAAGACCCTGCGTTGGAAAGAAGGTTCATGGTGGTAAACGTAGAAGAACCCACCATCGCCGCCAGTATAAACATTTTGAAAGGATTAAAGAGCGCTTTCGAAACACATCATTCGTTAAAAATTCAGGACGAAGCCTTGACGGCTGCGGCGGAATTGTCGGCTAGATACATCAACGACAGGTTTCTTCCCGATAAAGCTATCGATATACTCGACGAAGCGTGCAGCAAGAAAAGAAACGAAACCGCAGGAAAATATGCGGCGGAATTAAAGGCGTCGGACATAAGGGAAATTATAGCCGAAATGACGGGGATCCCTTTACAAAACTTGACCGACGACGAAAGCGCCAGACTTATGGATATAGAAAAGGTCCTTTCCGAAAAAGTCGTAGGGCAAAAGGAAGCCATCGAAGCGGTAGCAAAAATAATACGCCGTTCCCGCTCGGGATTAAAAGATCCGTCCAGACCGGCAGGGTCATTTATTTTTCTCGGTCCGACGGGTGTGGGTAAAACCCAAACGGCAAAAGCGTTAAGCGAATTTCTGTTCGGAGACGATAAATCTCTTATACGAATAGATATGAGCGAATACGGGGATAAGAATTCCACTTCACGGCTTATCGGCGCACCTCCGGGATACGTCGGATACGAAGAAGGCGGCTTGCTGACCGAAGCCGTAAGAAGAAAACCGTATTCGGTGATTTTACTCGACGAAGCGGAAAAAGCTCACGCAGAGGTTTTCGACGTTTTATTGCAAGTGCTCGACGACGGGCGGCTTACCGACGGAAAAGGACGTACCGTGGATTTCAAAAACGCCATTATTATTATGACGAGCAATATAGGGAGCGAGGAGACCGGCAAAAAGAAAAGCGTCGGTTTTATAAGCAACGACAGCGAAGAAGGGGAAAAGGAAAGGAGAATAGCCGCCTTGAAGAAGGTAATGCGGCCTGAATTCCTGAACCGTATAGACAATATTATAGTGTTTAATAAATTATCTAAGGATAATATAAGAGCCATAGCGAATATATTTATTGAAAGGATAAAAGACGTGCTTAAGTCCGAAAGGAATATCGAACTCGTTACGGACGAAAAAGCGGTCGATTATCTTGCGGATATAGCTTATAACGAGGAATACGGCGCCAGGCCGCTGAAAAGAATCGTTGAAACATATTTAGAGGATCGTTTAAGTGAAGAAATAATTCGTAATAATCTTAAAAACACTGCCGTTCGGGTTATGTTGAATAACGGACGGCTTGAATTTTATCAAACAGGAGGATAAGTTTTATGCGTATTGAAATTCTATCAAAAAATTATCGGTTAGATGACGGTTTGAAAAATCTGATTAACAAAAAACTCGGTAAATTCGATAAATATTTCGATAACGAGGCTTATGCCAAAGTAAAACTCCGTATTTCGGGCAATAACGCTTATACCATGGAAGTTTCCATAGATGCGGATAATCTCAGCGTGCGTTCTTCCGCAACCAGCGATAAAATGAACGAAAACATCGATACGATTTTGCCGAGACTGGAAAGACAAATTGTAAAATATCGCGACAAATT
>CASDZI010000038.1 GCA_949285605.1 uncultured Christensenella sp. | reverse complement strand
TCCCACCCCTACTCCGGCGAATTTTGCCAGCCTGGTTTCTATAATGGGCGCTATATGATTGAAAACTTCCCTGCTCTGCCAGTAGTAATCCTTGCCGTTGTCCCGTATTTCTCCGTTGGGCATTATTTCGGCAAATTGGTTGCCTGCGTAGAAATTCGCATTGAGCAGCCACCCCGTCTCCAGACTCTTTCTTGCTTCCTTGCGGTTAAGGTAGTCGCTCATGACTTCCTTCACCAAATCGTTGTTTCTCTTGGTCATAAATCTCCTTTGGTCGGGTTTTTTAACTCTTTTAACAGTTTCCTGCGTTCCTTTTTCAGTTCTTCGTCGGTCATCGAATACAGTTCGCCGTCCTTCATTTCCAGGTATGCCTTTATTGCGGCGAGATCGGGCGGTACGAATTTGGTGGAAGTTTTTTCTTTGATGAGTTTGGAGTTTCCCTCCTCGTCCACCCCGTATTCCCGAGTGGTTTCGGTGACCTCGTAGCCCGTCGCCTTTTTATACAGAACGTCAAGCATAACTTCCTCCCTTTTTGTTGAGTCTCAAAAGTCTTTTGTAATTTTTTTCCACGAAGCCGGGTTTTGTCGCAGGAGGCGTGTACGCAGGTCTGCTCATAAGGTAATACCGTAGTTCGTCCAATGCGTGGTCGTCTCTTTTGACGGGTGCGTCGCCCTCGCCCCAGCGGTAGCCTTTGAGTTCTCTTATAAGGTTGACGCAGTTGCGAAAAATGTAAATTTTGGGCGGTCTCTCGGCAAAATAACTCCTGACCGTGCTTATTCCGCTGAATAGTTCCTTGTTTACCTTAGGATTGACGGCGATGCCTCTCTCGTGGAAGAGTTCGGAAACGCTTTTCGAGGAAGCGAGGGTTCTCTGCCCGGCAGCGCTGTCGATGAACGCTTCCAGTTTTCCCGAGGAATTGCGATGCCAGTTCAGTCGGTCGGCTATCTCCAGAATTCTTTCGGCGTGGTAGTCTATATCCTTGTCCTGCTCGTAGTGTTCCGCCACCACATAGACGTTGTCGTCGCCGTCCACGCAATAAAAATGTGCGCTCAGAGGATTCCGCAGACCCGGGTCTATGGAGACGGTATCCTGCCATTCCAAAGGAACGTCGAATGGGTCTATGACGTGTAAACTTTCGTCGAACTCGGGATAAACCAGCCCGGAATTGGCTTTGAAATGCCCGTAACGGCGGCTTTCGAGCATTTCTTCGCTCATTCCCGAAGTGATATTTTGCACTTCTTCGGGATCGAGGAACGGGTTGTCCGCCCATTCCATCTGTATATAAAAAACCTCTTTGTCGCCGTACCTGTTCAGGTAGATCGCGTCGTAAACCCAGGTAAGTCCCTTAAGAGGCGTCATCGTGCCGAACAGGTCTCCTTTCTTGTCCAGCACCCTCATTTTGCACTCCTCGTAAACGTCCTGAGGAGGCTCTTCGTCGAACCAGACGAAATCCAGGCTCGCTCCCTGGAACTTTTCTCTGCCCGACTCCGCCGACTTGAAACCGATCTTGGAAAAACCGCCGAACACGTTCCGTACGACGATGGTATCGATGATGCCCGAAGACGGATTGCCTTTGGCGCCGGTATGCATGATCACGTCTTCTATCCAGTCGGGGCGGAGGTAATGCAGAATTTTACTCTGAGCGACTTCCCTCTGCACGTCGTAGCTGACGCTTACCACCCAGCCGCTGACGTCGGGACGGTTAGGTCTGTACGGATGTATCCCCCTCGCCAACCATACCGCTTCCACCGCTCCGCACTCGGTCTTGCCGCTTCGGTTGCCGCCGAAAACCCACCTGTTACGTTTCAGACTACGGTGAAAAGCCAGCTGTTTTTCATGAACCTTATCCCCTTTGTTGTAACAAGCGAGTGCGTCGTATTTTTTGCGTGTTTTAAGGATATCGTCGATTTTTCTGATGCGTAAAATTCTTTCTTTGTCGTCCATAATGCCTCTGCCGCAAGGGATTATAACCCGTCTGGCGGAAATTTTCGGAAAATTTCGGCTCGGATCCGAAAGCCGCCTGCCAGACAATTTTTATTGAAAAGTATAAAAAACATCGAACAGGCAATAAAAATTCTTATGAAAAAAATATTCCTCGTTTTGCTTTCGATAATCTGCGTCCTGCTTCTTGCCGCAGGCGGATTTATAATAGCTACCCTTTTTACCGACGGGGTTTACTCGGTCTATCTCGATTCCGCCCCCGTCGAGGAATATGACCTCAACGCTTTCGACGCCTATCTTAAAACGGTACTTTACCGTGAAGACGGTATTTCCGTCCGTTTCGAGGGAAGGGAAAAAGCCGAAAAACTCGTATCCGTACTCAAAGCCGAAGAAGTCGGAAGCGAAACCGTTTCGGGAATGACGGTGACAAGCTACCGTTCCCCTCTGATACGCCGCAGTAAAAAAACCGCTTTCGGAGAGGTAAATCTTCAGATTGCGGTAAAGCAAGACGGAACGGTTACCGCAGGGACGCCTCTGCTTCTCGGAAGCTACTGAAAAGGTCTCCTCATCGATTTTGCCAAAGATACGAAAAAAAACCCGACTACAGGTCGGGTTTTGTTATTTTTTATTACTAAATTAAAATTATTAACCGAAAAACGCTCCGTAAATTGCCGATATCGCTTTTTCGAAGTCCGAGGTATTGACGCCGATTATGATATTGAGTTCGCTGCTGCCCTGGTCTATCATTTTGACGTTGACGTCGGCTTTAGCCAGCGCGGTGAAAACCTTTGCGGCGGTACCCGTCTGATGGCTCATTCCGTGTCCGACCACTGCGATGAGAGAAATATCCTTATATACGAAAACGGAATCGGGATTGACTTTGCCCCTGATCTTGGAGACGAGTTCGAACTCCATACCTTGTTCGAGGTCGCTGTCGGGGATAATGAGGCTCATCGTATCGATACCGGTAGGCATATGTTCCAGGCTGACGTGGTAGTTTTCCAACACCGAAAGCACCTGGCGGCAGAAACCTATCTGGGCGTTCATCATCGCTTTCTTGATAAGTATGGTGGTAAAGCCTTTCCGTCCCGCAATACCCGTCACCAGTCTGCCTTCTTTGACCGAGGTGTCTTTAACTATCAACGTGCCTTTGGAGGACGGGTTGAAGGTGTTGCGGATGTTTATGGGGATTTCCGTTCCCTGCAGCGGGAATATGGATTCGGGGTGCAACACGCTCGCCCCCATGTAAGACAGTTCCCGTAATTCCTCGTAGCTCAATACGTCTATGAGAAGCGGGTCTTTCACGATACGCGGGTCGGTGGTCATAAAACCGTCCACGTCCGTCCAGTTTTCGTAAACGTCCGCCATAACTCCCCTGGCGACTATGGCTCCGGTAAAATCGCTTCCGCCTCTGGAAAAGGTTTTTATGCTGCCGTCGGGCATAGCTCCGTAAAACCCGGGGATAACGGCTCCCTTGACCAGCGAAAGCCTATGGGAAACTATATCGTTGGTGGTTTCGGCGTCGAATACGCCTTTTGCCGTGAATTTGATAATTTCCGCAGCGTCGATAAATTCCATTCCCAAGATCTTTGCGGTAATTATCGCCGACAGATATTCCCCTCTGCTGGCGGCAAAATCCGGCGTGGCGCTCCTGTCTATTTCTTCCTGTATCTTTTCGAGATAATAACCTATGTCGAGGTCGAGTTCCAGTTCGTTCACGAGGTCGTAGAAGCGTTTTTTGATCCTCGCAAACGGTATAGCGCAACTTCCGCTGCGTACCTTTTCGTAGAAGCACTCGTATAAAAGGTCGGTTATCTTAATGTCGGAAGAGAACCTCTTCCCGGGAGCGCTGACTATCACGAAACGCCTGGTTTCGTCGGATTGAATAATATTTTTAACAAGGTCGATGGTTTTTTTCTCGGCCATCGAAGTTCCGCCGAATTTACATACTTTCAAGTTCATTTGACAATCCTCTTTGCTTCGATATAGTATTTTTTGTTTTCCGCACTGCCTATGGAAAAGGCTTTTTTAGGCAGGTTGCCGCAGTTTACAACGTAATTTATGAGTTCGGACTTGGCAAAACACGGCATAAGTATCCCCACGCCTTTTTCCGCCGTCACCGAGGCAAGGTGTTCCTTCCCGTGAACGTAATCCACTTCCCAGCCGTAAACGGAGGAATATTTTTCAATGATCCCCTGCACCGCGGTAATGGTTTCGCTGCTTTTCGACGGACAAGGCAATATAATTTCTCCTTCAGCCGTCAGAAGCGTCAGACGTCCATCCCCTTTCAATTCCTTTTTCAGTATTTCCTCGACTTCCTTTCCGCCGTTCAATATCACCCTGTGGATAGGTTCGAAAATAAGCCCTTCGTCGTAGATGTTGAGAATTTCCGCCAAAGCAAATCTTGCCGGATGCGTTTTCCTCTCCTCCTCGGATAAAGTCGGCTTAAGATTTTCCCAATGCTTTTTCGCCGTAGCCATACTGTGGTTCCCGTCCCCCACGGCAAGCACTATGCCGGCGTCGGTACCGTATTTTTTTATCTGAAGATCTTTATCCCCGAGGGCGTTGATTTTCTCTATAACGCTCTCGGCGTCCTTTACCTCGTAACCGACGATGTGCCCGCCCTTCATATTGAGGTCGAAGTCGTAAAGTTTACGCATTTTTTCCCTTTTTTCGTAAAGGGGTTCTATGACTGTTTTTTCCACGTCGTCGATAAGCAAAATTATGTGTGGCAGCTCCAGCGGAGCGTCCTTCCTTATCTCCATACGCACGGGTAAACGGCTTTCTATGGTGTCCTCGGTTGCCCTTATCCCGGCACGGACTCTGTGATAATCGTATTGCTCCAGATCCACGGCTACCACGAGCCCTTTCCTTTTAGACCCGTTCGATACCGTCCTTTCGGTCAGTACAAATCCGTTCACCGCTTCGAAAATTCCCTCGGAAAGGTATTTTTTCATCGTTTCGTTGATGTTATGTACCCTTTCCTCCATTTCTTTTTCCAAATAAACCTCGGGGAAAATAATTTTCAGCGTGCTCGGGCTGTCGCCCACGAAAAGAGCGAGTTTTTCCCAGTAGTCGGGTTGCGAAGTGAACTGGTCGCAGGCGATGACCGCCCATTTTTCCCAGTCTACGTTCTTCGGCAACAGAATTTCAGGTTTGATAACCACGTTGTTCATATTCACCTCTCATCCTCTGCGGTAGTTTCTTATCCTCGCCGAAACGCCGTAGGTTTCGTAAAGAATGTCGGATAATCTTTCGGGCGTGATATACCTTCTCAAAATGCCCTTCTTCGCCACGGAAATAATTCCGTTTTCCTCGCTAACGACGATACTAAGGTTATCGCTTTCTTCGGTTATTCCTATCGCCGCACGGTGCCTCGTGCCTATATCTTTGTTGATGGACTGGGTCTGGCTGAGCGGAAGGAAACACCCTGCCGCCAGGACTTTGTTGCCTTTTACGACCACCGCCCCGTCGTGCATGGGCGCACGTGTATTGAATATGCTTTCCAACAGCGACGCCGAAAGTATGGCTCCCAGCTCCACGCCGGAGTCCAGTATGAACTGATTGATTTTGGTGGGAACCACCACTATCAACGCCCCCGTACGGGCTTTAGACATGGTCTGACAGGCTTTGACTATCTCTTCTATGGTCTTTTGTATCTCCTCGTCGCTGAAACTGACTGCGTGTTGTTTCTTGGACATTTTCGCCAGGCTGAAGAAGAAACTCTTGATTTCTCCCTGATAAACCGCCACCGCCGCCACGATAAGAGCTATTATGCAAATATCGACTACCGACGTTGCCAAAGCCATTCCGTCCACGAACCAACCGACTATATACACGGCGATATACACGCATAACGCCGAAACGTATAACGCCGCCAGCGCGAAAGATTTTCTTTTCGCAAAGAATATTACCACCGCCGCAATAAAAATCGCAGCCACTATCAATGAAATTACGTTACCCGCCCCGAAATGCATATTTTATCCTCTCAGAATCCTAAATCCTTAAAAATATCGTTATTGTCCTCGTCTTTTCTGATGAAAATATCGTTATCCTCCGTCTCTAAGGAAATTTTGACGAGACGTTTGTAATAAATAACGCCGAGTACTGCGCTCAAAGCCGGTATCAGGAACCACAGAATGAGAGAAGCAAGCTCCAGTCCCTGCGGCGTCGGCACCGAAACAAGTCCGGTAATGAGTTGGAAGGCTCCGATAAGGAGATATATCCCGACGTAAATACGGGCGATATACATAAAGAAGACGGCGTGTATGCGTTTGGGGAGCATGGATCTGCGGAACTGCTCGTAGAACCATACCAAAAGCGCCGTCTGCACGGAATATTCGAAAATCGCAGGCAAAATAGCTCTGGTTTCGGCAAAAAAGAAATAAAATATCCCTATCAGTCCCAAAATAAGATTTGCAAGGATAATCACTATCCTGATACGGAAAGCGAAATCCTTACGGTTTATCGACACGATATAAAACCTTCTTGCCAGCAAGGAATAAACCGCCATGATCAGCAATTCGAAAATCACCGTCACTATCAGCGGATAGATCAAAGAGGAAACCACCATTACGGCTTTGGTGTTGACGACCATTCCCATTTCCGCAAACTGGGCGGCAAGCGAATCGGCTTCTGCGGACAGGTCCCCCACCAAAGAGTAAGCGTCCCTGAAAAAGAAGGTGACGTAAAGCAAGCACATCCAACCGAAATCGGGTAACTTTTTTAATTTGGCAACCACGTTGTCCCTGAATAAGAATTTCATTTAACCTCCCCGGCCAGCAATCTCGCCACCGCCGCGTCGAAAGCGGTTCGGTCGCTGAGCAGACCGCTCTTGAACTTAAATTCATAATCCACCAGCATGCTGACGGTTTTCTTAAGTTTTACCTTGGAAAGCGTCCTCGTGCTGCGGGCTTTTTTCACGGCGTATTCCTTTATTCCCATTGCGGAAGCGAGTTCGGCATCGCTGTCGGTGCTCAGCGCCGCATGCAATATCCTGGCATACTGACCGGTCAACGCACTCAGAAGATACGCAGGAGACTCCCCTCTTTGCCGTAAAAAAGAAAGCCGTTTGGCGGCAAGTTCGTTCTTCCCTTCCGTCAATGCCGATACGAAAGAAAATATCTGCAGATCGGTCTCTTCGCTGACCAGTTCCTTCACGTCTTTGGCGGTAACCTTTTTCCCGTCGCAATAAGCGTTGAGTTTTTCCGCTTCGAGTTTAATTCTCGCCATATCGCAATCGGAATATTCGCAAAGCAGGGTCAACGCTTCCCTGTCTATCCCCCCCTGAAAGAGTTTTTCCGCATACCTTGCGCAAGCGAACTTGTCGAGCGAAGAGCAATCGACGGCGGTAAAACGCTTTTTTTCCGAAGAGGAAAGATTTTTGTTGCCGAGGAAAAGAAGATACCCCTCCTCCACGCACAGTCCCGAAAGTATTTTATGCTCCCTGTCGGTAAATTTATAATCGGCGTCCTTGACTATCACCACGTTGCTGTCGCCGAAAAAGGAAATCACGTTCAAAGCGTCGAGCGCTTCGTTCAGATCGTTGAGTCTGTCGAAAACGTGTAACGCCAAACTTCCTTCGGGAATTTTTTTACGGAAACATTCCTCCGCTCTGCCCAACCAGTAAAGGTCGTTGCCTTCCGTGTAATAAACGCCGGAACTTAATTTGTCGGCGGTCAGATCCGAGGCGTTAAGCAAAGCCATGTCCTATCTCCGTTACGCCCGTGCGAAAGAACCTCTCTCCACGCAGGCGAATATAATTATTATAAAAAATATTACCATATAAGGGAGAGAGGTGTCAAGCGTAAAGAGTTTCGGAAAAACGCCGTCAACGGGGATAAAATCCTACGAAAGAAGCGGCGTTTTCCCTTAAAACGGCGGCTTTTACCGCCTCGACGAAAGTCCTCGGAAAGACTACGCTCAGCCCGCAACCCACTCTGAGAGCGGAGGGCGTGGAAACCGTTGCGCAAGCGATTTTTTCTTTAGTCAACGCCCTGCTGATTTTCAGCGCGTCGCTTCTGGAGCGGAAGACCGCAAGTGTATCCATAAAAATCATTCTCCTTTGAATATAATCGAGTAAACCTAATACATTATATTGACGGCGACCGAATAGAGTGCGGCGCAGGAGGACTATGATATATCTCGACAATGCGGCGACCAGCCGTTTCAAACCGATCAAAGTAAAAGCGGCTGCCCTGAAGGAACTCAACCGCAGCGCAAATCCCGGCAGAAGCAGTCATAAAGCCAGTATAGAAGCGGCGGAAAAAATCGAAGAATGTCGTGCGGAAATACAGGAAAAATTCTTCAAAGGGAACGTGGTATTCACCAAAAACTGCACCGAAGCGCTGAACCTCGCCATATTCGGAAGTATGCCCGACAAACAGGTCATCGCAACGAGTATGGAACACAATTCGGTATTGAGACCGCTGAAAAAACTCGCCGACAACGGCAGAATAAAATTTACCGTGATAACGCCCGACGAAAAAGGAGACTTTTCCGATTCCCTCGCCACGGCGTTGAGACGTCCCACTTCCCTTGCCGTATTTACTGCAATGAGCAACGTCACGGGAAAAAGCTACGACGTGGAAAAATACGCAAAAGCGGCAAAAGCCGCCGGGGCTACCGTCCTCGTCGATATGGCTCAGGCGGCAGGACAACTTCGCCCTTCCTTCCCATCTGTGGATATGTTAGCCTTCGCAGGACATAAGTCTTTACACGGATTGCAGGGAACGGGCTTTTTGCTTGCTAAACCGGAAATCAGACTTAAGCCACTCATTTACGGCGGTACGGGTACCTCTTCTTTAAGTTTAGAGCAACCGGAAGAATTCCCCGAAGGCATGGAAAGCGGTACCTTGAACACCGTAGGGATAGCCGCCTTGACCGAAGGCATACGCTGGACGTATAAAAATTTCGAAAGGATAAACGGCAAAATCGCAAAACTTACCGAGTACCTCCGCAAGCAGCTGGAAGGCGTCGACAATTTGAAGATATATTCCGCCTCGAACGGGATACTGCTCTGTAATTTCGGAAATATCTCCTGCAGCGAAGCCGCCGACCTGTTAGACGCCGACTTCGGAATATGCGTAAGAAGCGGATTGCATTGCGCTCCGCTTGCACACCGTAGCTTAGGCACACTCCCCTACGGCGCCATACGGTTCGGAATAGGCTGCGACAATACTTTTTCGGAAATGGACAAAGTCGCCGAAGCCATGGACGCCATTTCGCACAAACGCCCCGGGAGGAGCATATAGTGAAATAAGTATCCGGAGGGAAAATGAATATATCCGATTACATAAGGAAAAAGAACGCCGAAACGGAACGTGCGGCAAACGACGTCGGGAACGCTAACGACGTCAAAGAGGCTCTGGACAAGTATTCGACTTACAGCGAGGAACAGCTGATGAGCGAATTATTCCGTTTGGGCAGTTTGTCCGAAGGCAAAATTTCGGCAAAGGAGCTGGACGACTTTTACTTGAAAGCGAGTCCGTTTCTCACGCCCGAACAATCGGCAAGAATGAAAGATCTCATCACTCAGTTAAAAAACAGTTAGGACGGTCGGAAATGAATAATAATATGATGATGTTGCTCCCCCTCCTTATGAATATGAGCAACGACAAATCGTCCGGCAACGGGCAGATGACGGAAATGCTTCTGAATTTAATGAAGCAACAGGACGGAACGTCGGGCGGCGGAATAGACCCCATGACCCTTTTGCTTATGTCGATGATGACCTCTCAACGGCGGGAAAACAAATCGCAAAATGCCGATTTCGGGGCGATAAGCGATATATCCGGGAAAGAAGTTCTGGAAATAATGAAAGCCCTTGCCCGTGCGAAAAACTCATAACGAAAGGTCGAAGGACGGAACGTATTTTTCCTGCGCAGAGGACAGCTCCTGCACGAAACACTCCTCTATTCCCCTTTCGGCGATTCTGTTGAGGCAGAGTTTGTATTCCACGGGTTTAAGGGTGCGGTTTATGGGAGAACGGTATGTCGGGAAAAACTGGCTCATAAGGCTGAAAATGGCTTTACCTCTCCACCTGTCGGCAAATATATCTATGACTTTCAGACTGTTATCGACTTCGGTAGGCAAAACCAGGTGTCTGACTATGACCCCCTGTTTCAACAACCCTTCCGAATCGTAAACGAGGGGCTTTTCCTTCACCATGACTTCGGTAGCCTGAAGGCAATGGGAAAAATAATTTTTTCTCAGCGAATACTTTTCGGCAAGCTCGTCGGATGAATATTTGAAATCGGTAAGGAAAATATCGACGTAAGGCAAGAGCGTTTCGACGACTTCCTTCCGTTCGAAACCCGAGGTATTGTAAACGATGGGCACGGGCGGACGGTAAATGTCCAAGGTTTCCTTGATTTTATGCGAAAAATGCGTAGGCGTCACGAAATTGATGTTATGAACGCCGCATGAGACGAGTTTTCCGAGTTCCTCGGCGAGGAGCGAGGGCGAAAAGACCTTCCCGACTTTAGCCTTACTGATTTCGTGATTCTGACAGAAAAGGCAATCCATCGAACATCCCGAAAAGAAAACCGTTCCGCTTCCCCTCGTTCCGCTGATAGGCGGTTCCTCGTAAAAATGCGGAGCGATGCGACAAATACGCATATCGTTATCGGCGTGACAAAGTCCCACCCTTTCGTCCCTGTCGACGCCGCACATATTCGGACACAAATAGCATTTCATAACCAAACTCCTGCAACAACTATACCAAAAAACATCGAAAATAAGCAAGTCAAAATCATCGTAAATAAAAACTCGACGGACATTTCCCATAAAAGTTGACAAATCCACGTTAATAACAGATAATAGATAAAGAAACACGGAGGCGTATCGAAGCGGTCATAACGAGGCGGTCTTGAAAACCGTTTGGGTTCACGCCCCCGGGGGTTCGAATCCCTCCGCCTCCGCCAAACAGAGTCGCGTTTGAACCCGCGGCTCTGTTATTTTTGTATCAAGGGTGTTGCCGGCATCATAATCGAC
>CASDZI010000037.1 GCA_949285605.1 uncultured Christensenella sp. | reverse complement strand
AGGAACTTTTACAGTATTAAGAAACGGTGAAAAACTTAAAATCGAAGTTAAAAGAAGCGATATTTACGTTTTGGACGAGGAAGGTAACCGTACCCTCGACGAAAACGGTAATTACGTTACGAGAAAAGCTTTCGGGTTCACTTCGGCAATACAGTATGTAAAACTTGATTTTTTCACCTCGCTCGGAAGATCTTTTTCATACGGGTTTTTCTTAGTATATAAAATCTTGTGGTTGCTGGGTCAGTTGTTTACGGGACACCTCAGGTTTGTGGAAAGCGCAGGAGGACCCGTCACAATCATTACCACTATGAGTCAATCGGCAAAGACCGGATTCGGGGCGTTGGCTTACGTCGTCTGCCTGATTTCTGCCAACCTTGCCATAATGAATTTATTGCCGCTGCCGAGCCTGGACGGATCGAGAATGTTGTTTACCCTTATCGAATGGATAAGAGGTAAACCGATAAACAGAAAAGTGGAGGGAGCCATTCACGTTGCGGGATTGCTGGTGTTGTTTTCGGTAGCAATACTTGCAGACGTGATACAATTTTTACGATGAAAAAAATAATTTACCTGAAGGATAAAGCGATAGGGGACGGCAACATTACCGTACAGAGCATGACCAACACTCCTACGTTCGATGCGGCAAAGACGTTGCTTCAGATAAACGAGCTCGCCGAGGCAGGGGCGGATTTCGTAAGAGTATCCGTTCCCGACCTGACTTCCGCCGAGGCTTTGAAAGAAATTTGTCAAAAGTCGCCCGTACCGATTATAGGTGATATACATTTCGACTATTTGCCGGCAATCGCAGCCATAGAAAACGGAGTGGCGAAAATTCGCATCAATCCCTCCAATTTACCCGAAAAAGGATTGCGTGAGGTGGTTAAAAAATGTATAGAATACAACGTCCCCGTGAGGGTCGGCGTCAATAAAGGTTCGGTCAAAAAAGACGTTACCGTTCCCGACCTTGTTTCTTTAACCTTGGATGCGGCAAAAAGAATCGAAGATCTGGGGTGGGACAAATTGGTGCTTGCCGTTAAAACCAGCGATCCGACGGAAACAATAAAAGCGTACAGACTTTTGGCGGAAAAGACAGAATATCCGTTGCATATAGGATTGACCGAGGCGGGGACGCCGAAATACGGATTGTTGAAATCCGCCGTCGCCATCGGAGCTCTTTTGGCGGACGGAATAGGCGACACGGTAAGAGTAAGTCTTACCGGGGATCCCGTCAAAGAAGTTTATGCGGCGAAAGATATTCTCGTTTCTTGCGGAGTCGACAGGAACTTTGTCAACGTAATTTCCTGTCCCACATGCGCAAGAACGGAAATCGATGTGGAAAAGCTTGCCTTAAAAATACAAGAAATTACCGCAAATATAAGAAAACCGCTAAAAATAGCCGTTATGGGCTGCGTCGTAAACGGTATAGGCGAAGGAAAAAACGCAGATTTCGGCGTAGCCGGCGGAAAGGAAAAATCGGTCATATTCGCTCACGGACAAAAACTTATGACCGTTCGAAACGATGAGATCGAAAAAGTTTTGACACTTCTGATCAAGGAGCATACCGATGAATAAAAATCCGTTTATGATACGGCTGGAAGAAAAGCTGAGGCCGGAAGAAAAAATTTTCAAATTCCGTTCTGCGGAACTGAGCGGCAAATATTTTACTTTGGAATTACTCGTGGAACATTCGTCCTACGACAAGAATTTGGACGACGGGCTCAAAGAGAAGGTTCTTGCTGCCACCAAAGAAATTTTACCGTCGTCGCTGACCTGTATCGTCAAGTACGTCAAAGCCGCTACCGATCCCGACGCGGTGGTCAGATATATAATCGAATACGTTTTCAAATCGAATCCTACTTTATATCAGCAATTCAGCGAATCGGCAATTGCGGCAAAGGTAGAAAAAGATACTTTACTTGTGGATATTACCCTTGAAAAATTCGTTTACGAATATGCTTTGAAAAGTTCTTTGCAGGAGCAATTGGAAAATTATCTCGATAAAAGAGTGATGGAAGAGGTATCGGTGGAAATACACGAAGTTCCGAATTCCGATAACGCCGACGCACCGGTTTTCCGAGCGGTAAACAAAGCCGCCGTAATAAGGACCGTGGAAGTCAATGTGGAAAAATTCTTTTGCGGGAATTCTTCTCAGCTTCCTCGTTACATATGCGACGTTAAGGGAAAAGAATCCTCCGACGTCTGCGTTTGCGGAATAATTTCCAACGTCAAGAGAAGATACATAGAAAAAATCGACAAAGACCTCTATTCTTTTTTAATCAACGATACGACGGGCAGTATCAAGGTAAAATATTTTGAGAAAAAAATTAAAAACGTCAACTGGCAGGAAGTTTTTTCAGAGGGTAAAACCCTCATAATGCAAGGACAGATCAAATTCGATTCTTTCGATAACGATTACGAATTTTTCCCGAGGTCGGTGGCTGAAGGCACGGTGGACTACAGCAGCATAAACATAAAAAGCGATTATCATACCGAGCCGGAAAATTATATTCGTGTTTTTCCGCAAAAAATGTCGGAAGGCGTACAGAACAACATTTTTGCCGAAGAACTTAATCCCGAATTCAAGGACAAAGTTTTCGTGGTATTCGATCTCGAAACTACGGGGACCGATCCCGTAAACGATAAAATAATAGAAATTTGCGGCGTCAAGCTGGTAGAGGGGGAAATTTGCGAAAGTTTTCATACTTTGGTGGATCCTCAGATGCCGATCCCGGTTCAGGCGTCGGAAGTCAACCACATTACCGACGATATGGTTGCAGGGCAATACACCATCGACGAGATTTTGGGGGATTTTTATAAATTTACCAGAGGAACGATTCTGGTGGCGCAGAACGCACCGTTCGATATGGGTTTTTTAAGGGTGAACGGGAATAAATATAAATACGATTTCGACAACAGTTTTGCCGATACATTGGTTATGGCGAGGCGATTGTTGAACTTAAAAAAGAACGACCTCGGTTCGCTTTGCAAATACTTCGATATCGATTTAAGCGGAGCGCACAGGGCGTTGAACGACGCCGTGGCAACGGCTAAACTGTTTGTGAAGCTTATGAATGCGGAATATGCAAAAAATAAAAAAAATATTACTTAAAAGATTTGTTCTTGAGAGTGACCTTGACGGGTCACTCTCAGTCGTTTCAGGAGGTTGTTTGATCGATATAGTAAAAAGAGCGGAGGAACTGTTTACTCCGATTTTAACCGAAAACGGCTATGAAATTGTGGAAATTCGTTTCGAGAAGCAGTTCGGAGAAGACACGTTGACCGTATTCGCATATAAAAAAGGTGGCATCACGCTGGAGGATTGTGAAAAGATTTCTTCTTTGCTCGATCCGGTTCTGGAGGAGAACGATCTGACGGAAGGCAAAGCCTACAATTTCAATGTTTCCAGTCCCGGACTGGATAGACCGGTAGTGACTGAGGACGATTTCCGACGCAGTCTCGATACCGAATTGGAAGTTATTTTTCTGAAACCCAAAGGGAAAGCGTTGAAAGCAAGCGGTATTCTCGTCTCTTACGACGCCGATACGCTTACGCTGTCGTCAAAAGACAAAACCACGGTTTTCAAAAGAAACGAAATTCAAACCGTGAGACCGTATATCAAATTTTAACTATTACAGGAGGAACCTATCAAAAATGATAAACAGAGAATTTTTTCTTGCGTTGGACGAATTGGAAAAAGAAAGAAAGCTCGATAAACAGATGCTTATTTCTTCCATAGAAGCCGGACTGGCGTCAGCTTATAAAAAAGAAATGGGCGAAAGCCGTGCCGTTTCCGCTAAACTCAATCCCGAATCGGGCAGAATAGAGTTCTACGCATATCAGACGGTAGTGGACGGCGAACCGCAAGAAGACAGCCAGCTGTCCCTCGAGGAAGCCCGAGACGTAAAACCCGACGCAAAGATCGGCGACGTTATCGGCGAAGACATTACTCCCAAGTCCTTGTCCAGGATTGCCGCCCAAACGGCCAAACAGGTCATTATGCAGCGTATCAACGAAGCCATCAGGGAACAGATCGCCGCCGAAATGAACGATAAGGAAGGAGAGCTGGTTCAGGCAATAGTGCGTAGGATCGAAAACAATATCGTTTATGTGGAAATAACCAATTCCCAAATGGAAGGCGTTATGAATATCAACGATCAGGTTTACGGAGAGAAATACGAGATCGGGGATAAAATAAAGGTTTACGTCAAAAAAGTCAGAGATACCGTGAAAGGTACGCAGGTGGTAGTCAGCCGCAGCTGCGCAGGATTTGCTAAAAAATTATTCGAAATGGAAGTTCCCGAATTGCGTTCGGGACTGGTAAAGGTTAAAAATATCGTCAGAGAAGCCGGCAACCGTACTAAAATGGCGGTTTACAGCGACGATCCCAACCTCGACGCTCTTTCGGCGTGTATAGGACCCAAGGGCGAAAGGGTAAACAACGTGGCAAGAGAACTTAACGGCGAAAAGATAGACGTGATACTCTATACTACGAATTTAAGGGAATATATCGTACGTTGCCTTAATCCTCTTAAAAGTATTGTCGGTTTGAAAATCGACGAGGCCGCAGGCAAAGCGCAGGTCGTGGTACCCGACGACAAACTCAGCCTTGCTATAGGTAAAGGCGGAATGAACGCTCGTCTTGCCGCAAGACTCACCGGACTTAAACTCGACATCAAGCCTTTGAGCGAAGTCAAGGAACAATTCGAGACGGAAGAAGAATAATGACCGAAAAAACGAAAAAAACACCTTTGCGTATGTGTATCGTATGCAAGGAAATGAAACCCAAAAACGAACTTATCCGTATTGTCCGTAACCCGGAAGGGGAGTTTTTATTCGATAAGAGCGGCAGGGCAAACGGACGTGGCGCATACGTTTGCGCCGAAGGCGAATGCGTTGAAAAGTGCCTGAAAAAGAAACTTCTCAACAAAGCGTTCAAAAAGAATATCGATCAGTCCGTATACGATAAACTTTCGGAGGAATATGAATCCGGAAAAAATTAAAACGTATATCGGATTTGCCGTAAGGTCGGGAAAAATAATATTCGGAACCGATAATTTACTGGGACAGCGTAAAGTGCCGAAAATCATTTTAACCGATCCCGGTCTCGGCGACAACAGCCGTGAGAAACTTATGCGGTATGCCGAGCGGAAGGGAATATTTATTGCGGTAGCTAAAATCGGTGAATATTTGCCGGGACGGAACTGCAAAGCATTGGGAATTACCGAACCTAACCTGGCAGAAGCGGTAAAAAAGGAATTAAAGGAGAGCTATGGCGTATGAGTGAGAACAAAGTGAACGTCAACGACAGACTGGCAATAGCTAAAAAGATTAAAGACAACGAAGCCGTTTTACTCGGATTGAACGAGAAAATAAAGCGTTTACTTAACATAGCCGAGGAAGTAAAAAAAGCGCTCGGTAACAAACGGCAGGAATTCGAAATAATAGCCAAAGCGGAGCAAGCAAAAATATTGCAAAAGAA
Source organism: uncultured Christensenella sp. (assembly GCA_949285605.1). Taxonomy (GTDB): domain Bacteria; phylum Bacillota; class Clostridia; order Christensenellales; family DTU072; genus CAG-1782. The sequence continues at coordinate 11,891 of CASDZI010000037.1, read as the reverse complement.
TTCCGTTGCAGAAAAAGTAGTCGAAGCGGAGGTAAAGGCAGAAAATCCCGCTCCCGTAGTCATCGAAGAAAAACCCGTCGAAACCGTCAAAGCGGAAAAAGCGGCTCTGATAGTGGACGCAACTTTCCGTCCCGTTGTGCAGGACAGGGAAAAATTTCGGGACATTACAACGGGGAACGCCGGATATACCCACGAGAAACCCGGGCAAAAAGACGACGGGGGATTTAAGAAAAAGGCTCCTGTTCAGCAAGATAAGAAAAAAACCGACGATAAACGCAAATTGAATAAAAAAGCCCGTATTCAAAAGGGATACGAACAGGGAAGCGCAAGCGTTGAGTATGACGAGATCAGCGGAGAAATTATGAAAATCCGCGCAAGACGTTCGAATACCGACAAAAAGAAGCAAGCGCCGCAAACCGTAGTTACCGTAATCGACCATGCGGTGCTTACGAGCGACACGGTATCCATAAAGCAACTCAGCGAAAAGATCGGGAAAGGCGTTTCGGAAATTCTGAAAAAACTCTTCCTTGAATTCGGAGTTATCAAAAACATAAACGACAGCATAGACTTCGACACGGCGGAACTGGTCAGTTCCACGTTCGGCGTTACATTGGAATTGCAACAGGAGCAGACGTCTGAAGAAAAACTTTATGCTTTCCACGACGATGATGCCGAAGACGACGCCAATCTCGTTACCAGACCTCCTATAGTAACCATTATGGGGCACGTCGATCACGGGAAAACGTCGATACTCGATTATATCCGTAAATCGAACGTGGCTACGGGAGAAGCCGGAGGCATAACTCAGCATATCGGCGCTTACACCATTAAAGTTCCGTATGAAGGCGAAGAAAGATCCATAACCTTCCTGGATACGCCCGGTCACGAAGCGTTTACCGCAATGAGAGCGAGGGGTGCCAACATTACGGATATAGTGGTAATAGTGGTGGCCGCAGACGACGGTATTATGCCGCAAACCGTAGAAGCCATAAATCACGCCAAAGCGGCGAAGGTGCCGATAATCGTCGCCATCAACAAAATGGACAAACCCACCGCAAATCCCGACAGAATTCTGCAACAGCTCAGCGAATACGGATTATATGTTACCGAATGGAGCGGAGACGTTCCCGCAGTAAGAGTTTCGGCAAAGACCGGAATGGGGATTGACGAACTGCTGGAAAATATCCTTTTTGCCGCAGATTATTCGGAATTGAAAGCCAATCCCGCAAGAAGTGCGAAAGGAGCGATAATAGAAGCCAAACTCGATAAGGGAAAAGGCCCCGTGGCCACCGTTCTGGTACAGAACGGCACTTTGCATACGGGAGATTTCATCGTAGCGGGAACCGCAATAGGCAGGATCAGAGCTATGTTCGACGACAAAGGGAAATCTGTCAATGCGGCTTTACCCAGCACGCCCGTATCTATACTGGGCTTACAGGACGTCCCCAATGCCGGCGATCAGATAATGGTTGTTAAGGATGAAAAACTTTCCAAACAAGTCGTTGAAGAACGTAAAAACCGTGAAAAAATCGAAAAACTCAAGGTTCGTAAGGTTACTTTGGAAGATGTCTTCAACAGAATAGAGGAAGGCAAGTTCAAAGAGCTCAACCTTATACTTAAAGCGGACGTACAAGGTTCGGTCGAAGCGGTTAAACAATCTCTTTTGAGATTGTCCAACGACGAAGTGAAAGTGCATATCGTTCATTCGGGCGTCGGTGCGATAAACGAGTCCGACGTAACCCTTGCCGATACGACCGACGCAATTATAATAGGCTTCAATATTCGTCCCGACAACAACGCCAAAGCGCTTGCCGAAAAAATCGGCGTGGACGTCAAGCTTTACCGAGTGATATACGATGCCATCAACGACGTAACTCTCGCCATAAAGGGTATGCTCGCTCCTACTTATAAGGAAACATATCTCGGAAGAGCGGAAGTAAGACAAACATTCCATATAAGTAGCGTGGGAACGATCGCAGGTTGCATGGTCAAGGACGGAAAAATCACCAGAAATGCGCAAGTTCGTTTGCTCAGAGACGGCGTAGTTATCGTAGAAACCACTATTTCCAGCTTAAAACGTATGAAAGACGACGTAAAAGAAGTAAACAGCGGATTCGACTGCGGCGTCGGCTTGGATAAATATAACGACATTCGGGAAAACGATATAATCGAAGCGTATATAATGGAGGAAATTAAAAGGTGAAGATTGAAAGAGTCAACAACGAATTGACGAAGGAACTCAATCTGATAATCGGCAGGGAAATGAAAGATCCACGCCTCGGCGGTCTGGTAAGCGTGACAGCGGTGGAAACGGCAAAAGATTTAAAGAATGCCAGGGTTTTCGTGAGCATAATGGACGAAAAAACCGAGAAAGACGTTCTAAACGCTCTGAACGGCGCTTCGGCGTATATCAGGGGACTGCTGTTCGACAGACTGAAAATCAGGAATGTTCCGCATTTCGTTTTCGTAAAAGACAATTCTATTTCGCACAGTTTCAGAATAGAATCGATATTGAAAGAATTGAATATATCGGAAGAAAAAGATGACGACGTACGCTAAAATCCTCGATATTATAGAAAAAAGCAACGATATAGCGGTATTTATGCACGTTAATCCCGACGGGGATTGCTTAGGGTCGGCGATTGCGCTGACCCGTTTTCTTGCAAAAAAAGGGAAAAAGGTAACCTGCTTCGCTCCCGAACTCAAGAAGTCCGCTTTGCCCGAAAAGGTTTCGTTCTTCGGATACGAAACGGTAACAGACGTATATAACGGAGAAAAATTCGATTTATCGATAGGTGTGGACCTGGGCTCGGCTAATCTCATCGGAGACGCTTGTTACAGGATATTTCTTAAAGGCAAAAAGTCCGTCGTGATAGATCACCACAGCGAGCATAACGATTTTGCCGATTACACCGTAAGGGAAAAAGAGGCTGCGTCCACCACGCAGATATTATATAAAATTCTTGCGGAATACGATAAAAGCGTTATCGATGAAAAGATCGCCGAATGTCTCTACACGGGATTGGTTACCGATTCGGGCGGATTCTCTTTTTCCTGCACGACTTCGGAAACGCATTTCGTGGCGGGTGAATTGCTGAAATACGATATCGATTGCGCCGAAATAAACCGTATCGTAATGAAGGATATACCGCTTAAGGTTTTTAATCTTAAAAACAGGGCGCTGTCAAGGATAAAGCTTTACGAGGACGGAGCAATTGCGGTAATATGTTTTACCAAAGATGATTTCCTTTCGACAGGTACAGACGAAAAGAATACCGAGGGAATAATAAATTCCGTCCTTAACATAATAGGCGTGGAATTAGCCGTATCGATCAGCGAGACTGCAGAAAAATGTTTTAAGGTAAGCTTCCGTTCCAAGCACGATGTCGACGCTTCCGCCTGTGCGAAATGTTTCGGAGGAGGCGGTCATTTCCATGCCTCCGGTTGCAGAGTTTACGGCTATTTCGAGGACGTTTACGAAAAAATCATCTCCGCTTGCAAGGAAATTTACAGTTATGCTTAGTGGAGTCATAAATTTCAATAAAAGTCCCGAAATATCCTCGAATAGGGCATTAAGTATTCTAAAAAGAATATTATTTCAGAATAATATTATTACAAAAATCGGTCATTTTGGAACACTTGACCCTATTGCCGAAGGGGTTTTGCCGATAGCTTGCGGCAGAGCGACGAGACTTTTCGATTATACTCTGGACAAGAAAAAAATTTATCGCGCCTTCTTTTTTTTCGGGACGGAGACGGATACTCTCGACCGTACCGGCAAGATAATTTCTTTTTCCGACAAACTCGTTACCGAAGAGGAGATTTTAAATGCGTGTCCTTCCTTATGCGGACACGTTATGCAGACGCCGCCTTGCTACAGCGCTAAAAACGTAGACGGAGTCAGAGCGTATCTTTTGGCGAGAAAGGGAGAAGAATTTGCCCTGCCGCCTAAAAAAGTATATATCGAATCGATACGTTTGCTCCGTTCATTGGGCTCCAACGAGTTCGAATTCGAAATAGTTTGCGGCGGCGGAACTTATATCCGCTCCATAGTCCGCGATCTTGCCGCAAAACTCGGGACAGTAGGGATTATGACTTCTCTTATAAGAACGGCAAGCGGTCCTTTTAGCATCGAAAATGCGGTAACGGTTGAAGAATTTGCCGAAGATCCGTTATCGCACGTTCTTCCTATGGATATATTGCTCGAAGATTATCCCGAAATTTTTTTGGAGGAAAAGCAGATTAGAGCTTTGTTGAACGGTCTCGGCGTTTCGGAAAAAGGATTATCGCACGTCGACCATTCAGCAAGGTATATCCGTGTCAAAGACAAGGACGGCATTGCCGGCATCGGGGTTGTGAACGACGGTTTATTGAGGATGAAAACCTGGTTAAAATAAGAACTGAAGCGGGGTAAGACTTTTACAATGAAGAGAAAAATATATTGTTTGGGGTTTTTCGATTCCATGCACAGGGGGCATAGGGCGGTTTTTGACGAAGGGAAGCGACTCGCTTCGAAATACGGGACCGATTTATGCGTTCTGACTTTCGGCGACGGCATATATAAGGCGCTCGGCAGACCGGATAAAGAAATATTTCTTCTTCGGGAAAGAACGGCTATGCTCAAAAGCGAAAATATCGACGTCATCGTGCTTCCTTCCGGGAAGGAATTTTTGGACAGTTCTCCCGATGAGTTTCTCGATTCGCTTACGGACCTTAACGCACTCGGATTCGTTACCGGCAGCGATTATCGCTTCGGAAAAAACGCTTCCGGCGACGTCGACTTACTGAAAGATCGATTCGAAGGTACCGACGTTTTGATTTCGGTATGTCCGCTTTTATCGGAAAACGGAAGAAAAATTTCTACTACCGACATTCGGAATTTGCTTAAGGACGGGAAAATACCCGAAGCGAATTCGCTTCTCGGGTTTCCATATTTTATATCCGGTATGGTGGTAGGGGGATTCCGTAACGGTCGTCGGATCGGCATTCCCACCGCAAACGTGGACTTCGAAGCAGAAAAATTCATTCCCGCCAACGGAGTTTACGTTACGAAAACCACGGTATTCGATCAAAGCTTCCTTTCGGTAAGCAACGTCGGCTGTCATCCCACTTTCGGAGACACGCACGTCAATCTGGAAACGCACCTTATAGATTACGACAAGGAAATATACGGAGAAAATATTAAAGTGGAATTTTACGAATTTTTAAGGGGGGTAAAACCGTTTTCTTCCGTGGAACAACTTAAAAAACAGATCGATTACGACATTTCTTGCGCAAGGAGATATTTCTTATGATAAAGTTCGGAGTTGCCGGTAACAGTAAAAGTTTTTATGACGAAGGGCACGTTTCCACTACAGAGGCAGCCGCCTGGTGTGCGAAAAGAAAAATCGATATTTTCGAATATTCGTTCGGAAAAGGCGTCAATATGACCGACGCCACCGCTGAAAAGATCGGTAAAGAGTTCGCTTTGCACGGGGTGGAAATGTCGGTACATTGTCCTTATTACATAAATTTTGCCAATACGGAAAGGGAGAACATAGAGAAAAATTTCGGATACGTTTTGCGTAGTCTGGCGAAATTAGCCTGTTTTAATTGCGGTGACAGAGCGGTTTTTCATCCCGCAACTCAAGGTAAAAGCTCTCGGGAAGAGGCTTTTGCTCGAGCTGAAAAGAACATAGCCGAGTTAGCCGCCGTCATTAGAGAAAACGGTTTCGATAAGTACAAGATATGTATCGAAACGATGGGGAAACTCGGTCAGATAGGGACGGTGGAGGAAGTAGTAAAGCTGTGTTCTTCGGCAGATTTCTTTTATCCTTGTATAGATTTCGGACATGTGAACGCAAGGACGGGCGGCAGTTTGAAAACTCCGGCGGATTTCGAAGAGATAATAAAGATAATGAGCGACGGTCTGCCTTTTGAAAAAGTAGACAAAATGCACGTTCATTTCAGTAAAATAATGTACGGTCCTTCGGGCGAGATTAAACATTTGACTTTCTCCGACGACGTTTACGGGCCGAATTTCGAGGATCTTGCCGAAGTGCTTGTAAAATATTCCCTTAATCCCGTAATAGTTTGCGAGTCGGACGGTACTCAAGCCGAAGACGCAGTGGCGATGCGAAGAATTTACGAAGATACTTTATTGCGTATTTCATAAAAAACGGGAGAGAAGTTCGGTTCACTTTATTTTTCGATAAGCATATATTTTTATATGCGTAAATTGTCGAAAGGTCAAAAATATTTAATTATTTTACTGGTAATTCTATTATCGGTAACGGTTTACGTCGGTGTTTTCGGAATGCAAACCGTTGCGTACTTATGCGCAGAAGAGGTCAGGGCGAGGGTTATCGATATAGTCAACGACAGTAACGAACTCTTGCAGACGAAAAAAATGTTTTACGAAGATTATTTTTCCGTTCAATCCGACGGTAACGGAAAAATCGAGTTTATCAAAGCCAATACCGGTTTGATAAATCAGATAAATATGCTGATACAGACGGAGATTCAAAACCGTCTTAACGAGTTGAGGACGGTATATCTTCATCTACCGAGCGGAGCATTTACGGGCAGTACGCTTTTTGCCGATTTAGGGTCGCCGGTGCCCGTTACCGCCAAAACCGTTTCGAATTGTTACACGGTATTGCATTCTTCCTTTGAAAGTTTAGGTATAAACCACACGTTACACCGCTTGCAAATCGATTGTTATGTGGAAATTACCATGCTTATTCCGTCAAGAAGCGTGGTTTGCGACGTTACAAACGAAATACTGGTTGCGGAAAACGTAATAGTGGGCGAGGTACCCGAAACCTATCTCGGAGAAAACACCATTACCGATTATCTGGATCTGATACCTGATTGAGTTATGCCGAAAAGCGTGTTGACCCCGTCCTTGCGTATGTGGTAAAATAATTAAAAAGGGGTGCACGGAATATGGAACAAACGCAAAAAATGTCCAAGAAAACTGTACTGGGAATAACGCTTTTCGGTTTATTCGGACAAATAGCCTGGTGTATAGAAAACAGTTTTCTCAACCTTTACGTTTACCGCACGGTAACCACTAAACTTTCAGTAGTTTCCGCCATGGTAGCTGCCAGCGCCGTAGTGGCTACGCTGACCACCATAATAATGGGGTGGGTGACCGACCGAGTGGGAAAACGTCGTCCTTTTATGGTTTACGGATATATGCTTTGGGGCGTTTCGGTCATGATTTTCGCCCTTTTCACTCCCGACAATATGCAAAAATTTTTCAATACCGATCGAGATAAAGCTATAATTCTCGCTTCGGTATTCATAGTCATTGCGGATTGCGTGATGACTTTTTTCGGTTCGACCGCAAACGACGCAGCCTTCAACGCCTGGGTCACGGATAACACCGACGTTTCCAACCGTGGAAAAATCGAAGCCTTCCTGAGCGTTTTGGCTTCGGTGGCTTATGTGCTTGTTTTCGTCCCGTTTGAGGCTTTCGGCATAACCGCAAACAAATATTTCGACGCTTCCGGTAATCCCGTTTCCTCCGCCGTGGAAGGCGGAAAGACGGTAACGGGGGACTGGACTTTGTTTTATTGTCTGCTCGGAGGTCTTACCATAATTGCCGGCATATGCGGATTATTCATAATTAAAGACAAAAACGGGCTTTTGCCGAAGAAAGGACTGTCGTTCAAGGATCTGTTCTACGGCTTTCGGCCTTCGGTCGTCAAACGTAACAAATATCTGTATCTGGTGCTCGCAACCTTAGCCATAGGCGCCGTTTCTTACAACTGTTTCAGTAATTACATCATAATTTATCTTCAAAACACACTAAAATGCGACGAATACGTCCCCGGATTGGGGTATTTGCTTCCTATGGGAATAATATACGGTCTATCGGCATTTTCGGGTATCGTTGCAGGAATATTACTCGATAAACGTAAGGATAAAGCAAAATTTTTGATACCTGGAATAATTCTTTCTTCGTTAGGGGCGTTAAGCATGTTCTTTTTCAGTCCTGATTTCATGCCCATAGGTGGCACAATGCTTGCGCTTTTCTGCGTGGGAGCTTTTTTGCAGGCGGTAGGTTATGCGATAATATGCGTCGTTTGTCTCGCCACCGTACGGAATTTGACTCCGCCCGACAAAGTGGGACGGTTTCAGGGCGTCAGGATGGTATTTTACGTTATGCTTCCCATGTGTATAGGCAGCATAATCAGCGGTATAATTTCCTCCGATTCCCGTTTTATTACGGGTTACGACGAATACGGACACGCAGTATACACCTGTCCGCCCGTTATTTTCCTGCTTGCCTCCATAGTGGTTTTGCTTGCAATAATCACTGCCATACCTTTGGTTAAGGCAAGTTCGGATAAACTTACCGTTCCGGCCGAAGAAAATCCCGAAAGCCGTTCGGAAAGGGAAATGGACTGCGTCAAGTAAAGCTTTGCAGTCGTACGCTTTCGACGTTCGCTTCCGAATAAACCGATGGACTGCGATTTAAGGTTTTTTTGTAGGCATTGCGGAGTTTTAAGCCGTATAAATTGTTGCGTAGCCTTTATTAAAGTGATATAATATTATAAATTTATTTTAGGAGATTTCGAATTTTATGCTGGAAAAAATAAAAGCAATTTCCGAATCGGTCAAAAAATTGGTTTCGGAAGCGGATGCGAGCGGTACTCTCAACGAAATTAAGGTTAAATTCCTCGGAAAAAACGGAGAGATCACCGCTTTACTGAAAAATCTCAAAAATTGTACTCCCGAAGAAAAGCCTTTTATCGGAAAGCATATCAATATTTTGAGAGAGCAAGTGGAAAAACTTCTTGCCGAAAGAGAAAAAGCTCTTGCGGAAGCTGAATTGAACAAGAAGATCGAAAGAAGGAAGGTCCGGAGATAGAATTGGATTTTTATAATTTCCAACAGTTAAACATTCCTAAAGATCATCCGTCCAGAGACGCACAAGATACCTTTTACGTTAACGACAATATTTTGCTGCGTACCCAGACATCCGCCGTGCAGGCAAGAACTATGGAAAAGGAACAACCGCCCATCAGAATAGTTTGTCCGGGAAAAGTTTACCGTCTGGACGACGACGCAACGCATTCTCCGATGTTCCAGCAGATTGAAGGACTGGTGGTGGACAAGAATATCAATCTTTGCGATTTGAAAGGCACGTTGGACGAATTTGCGAGAAAATTTTTCGGCGAAGATACCAAGACCCGTTTCCGTCCTTCCTATTTTCCGTTCACGGAACCCAGCGTAGAACTCGACGTAAGCTGCTTTATGTGTCACGGCGAGGGTTGCCGTCTCTGCAAAGGTACCGGCTGGATAGAGGTTCTCGGCGCCGGAGTGGTAAATCCCGTCGTGTTGAAAAATTGCGGCATCGATCCCGAAATATATTCGGGATTCGCTTTCGGTATCGGTATCGAGAGATGCGCTATGCTGAAATACGGCATACCCGATATGAGAATTCTGTTCGAAAACGATATACGTTTTCTGTCGCAATATAAATAGGAGGCCGAAATGAAAGTACCTTACAGTTGGTTAAAAGAATTTGTCGACATCGATCTTACTCCGGCAGAATTGGGAGACAAGCTCGTATCGGTAGGTTTTGAGATAGAAGAAGTTATAGAAATGCGCGATTCCATAAAAAACGTAGTCGCTGGCAAAATACTCACCTTGGAAAAACATCCTGACAGCGATCATTTATCGGTTTGCTCGGTGGACATAGGTTCTGCCGAAGTTCAGATAGTAACCGGGGCGCAAAACGTAAAGGTAGGGGACGTAGTGCCCGTAGCAAAGGACGGAGCCGTCTTGCCCGACGGCAAGAAAATATCTTCCGGGGCGTTACGGGGCGTAAAAAGCGAAGGAATGATGTGTTCGGGCGGAGAACTCGGTCTTACCGAATCCGATTATAAGGGGGCAGGGGTATACGGTATACTGATATTGGATAACGACGTACTTCCCGGCACCGACATCAACGAAGTCATAGGCAACACCGAAACGGTACTCGACGTGGCGATCACCGCCAACAGACCCGATTGCAACAGTATTCTCGGGATAGCGAGAGAAGTGGCGGCAGTTACCGGAAAGAAACTTAAAATGCCCGATTTGTCATACAAGGTCAGCGAAAATAAAACCGCAGATCTCATTTCGGTGGAAAACCGCAACTACGAACTTTGCCCGAGATACATGGCAGGCGCCGTTACCGAAGTAACGGAATGCGAATCGCCGAAAATCATTCGCGACAGATTAAAGGCAGTGGGGATCAGACCCATAAATAATCTGGTAGACGTGACCAACTATGTGCTTACCGAAATAGGACAGCCGATGCACGCATTCGATCTGAAAAATCTTTCGGGCGATAAAATCGTGGTAAGAAACGCTGCGGAAGGTGAAAAAATCACCGCTCTCGACGGAAAGGAATACGCTTTGAAAACCTCCCATTTGGCAATTTGCGACGCCGAAAAACCTGTGGCGATAGCCGGCGTGATGGGCGGAATGTATGCGTCCATAGGCACCGACACCGAAACCGTTATCCTGGAAAGCGCCAGATTTGCCAGAGACAGCATCAGACATACCTCCAGAGAACTCAATCTCCGTTCCGATTCTTCGGCAAGATACGAAAAAGGGATAGATTTTTACTCGCAGGAATTGGGACTTAAAAGAGCTTTATCGTTGTTTTCTCAATACGGTTGGGGAAAAATCGCCGACGGTTTTATCGACGCCAAGATCAAATCCACTTCGGAAAAGACTCTCGTTTACGATTATAAAGCGGTAAACGCCGTCATCGGTATCGATATCGATAAAGATCGCATAATGCAGATACTTAACGCCCTCGAGCTCAAGACCACGGCTAAAGGCGACGTTTTGACCACGTTTGTTCCCGATTACCGCGAGGACGTGGAAGGGGTAAACGATATTGCCGAAGAAGTGGTGCGTTTTTACGGCTACGACGAGCTGGCTCCCAGACTTATCAGCACTAAACGAGGAGGTAAATCTCCTGCACAGATCCGTGCCGATAAGCTTAAAAATATGCTAGTCGGTTACGGCGCATTCGAAACGGTAAGTTATTCGTTCATATCTCCCAAAGCATTCGATATGTTGTTGCTCGAAAAAGACGACGTATTGAGGAACGCTGTAGAAATAAGCAATCCTTTGGGAGCGGATTTCAGCATAATGCGTACGACTTTGGCTTACAGTATGTTGAAGATCGTCAATACCAACTATAAAAGAGGGAATAAAGAAGGCAGATTTTTCGAAATAGCCAACGTATATATCCCCGAAAAATTACCTTTGGAAAAACTTCCGACGGAAACGCAACACGTTATTGCGGCTTTTTACGGCGACGACGAAGGGTATTATAAACTAAAAGGCGTTCTGGAAGATATTTCCGAGACCTTCGCTTTGAATTTCGAATTCAAACGGGACAATATTCCTTATCTGCATCCCGGCAGAACGGCTGCGGTCTATTCTTTCGGCAAAAAAATAGGCTATATCGGAGAGGTTCATCCCGTCGTTCAGAATAATTTCGAAATAGACAAAAGGATATATTTAGCCGAACTCGACGCAGATTATATTTTTGTTAACGGTATCGATATCAAACCCTACAAAGCCGTATCGAAATATCAGGCGGTGGAAAGAGATCTCGCTTTACTCGCACCCATCGATTTCGAAGCGTCGGCGATACTCGGCACCGTTTCCGCAGCTGCAGGCACAATGCTTGAAAAGTCCGAAATTTTCGACGTATATGTAGGCGGACAGGTCCCGAAGGGGAAAAAGAGCGTTGCCGTAAAACTTCTGCTGCGTCTGCACGACGGTACGTTGACCGACAGCGACGTCAACGGTTGTATCGACAGGATTCTCGAAGCCTTAAAATCGGAAAATGTCTTTTTACGGTAAGCTCCCCGAGGTTATCTATATAGACG
>CASDZI010000036.1 GCA_949285605.1 uncultured Christensenella sp. | reverse complement strand
CCGTATGACTATAGGCTTTGCCGGACTGGGCGGGTAACTCGAATCCAAATCGAAAAAGGAAAATGATTTACCTTTAGGAGGGATAGGCGGCGGTGCAAATATTCAACCTATCGGTTTTCTCGTAATTTCGGGTGAGAAGGTCAAATTCGTTAATATCGAGGGAGGTGACAACAAATGGGAAAAATATGCCGAAACCGTTTTGGATTTTTTATCGAAATAGCCTTAATCTGCTTACCGATGGTTGTTTCTATGATATTTTCGGAATTAACTTTTTTCCGTAATGAGTGCGCTTATGCAGCAAACGGGTCTTCGTATATAGTCATGCGTGCCGACACGAAAGTGATTTTTGCCGAGAGCAATAAGGATTTGCGTTTGCCTATGGCAAGCACCACTAAGACCATGACCGCTTTGATTGCCGTCGAAAATTGTTCTCTCGACGAAATTGTCGTTATTCCCGACGAAGCCGTAGGCGTGGAAGGCAGCTCGGTATATTTGAAAAAGGGCGATCGCTATACCGTCGGAGAATTATTATACGGGTTAATGCTAAGGAGCGGCAACGACGCCGCCGTCGCATTAGCTTTACACGTTGCCGGAAGCGTGGAGAATTTTGCCGAAATGATGAATCTGAGAGCGGAAAGCTTGGGATTGGAGAATACTCGTTTCGTAAATCCCCACGGATTACACGATAAGAACCATTACACCTCCGCTTACGATCTGGCTGTTATCGGTTGCGAAGCCATGGAAAACGATTTGTTCAGAAAAATAGTTTCTACGAAATTTATAACCGTGGGAAGCGGTGACGATAAGATATATTGGGCAAACAAAAATAAAATTCTTTCCGTTTACGACGGCGGCAACGGGATTAAAACCGGTTATACCACCGACAGCGGAAGATGTCTCATAGCCAGCGCCACGAGAAACGGCGTTACTGTCGTCAGCGTCGTTCTGAACAGATACGATATGTTCAATGATTGCTGTAAGCTTATGGATAAAGCCTTCGAAACCATAAATAAATCGTAGTTTTTTGGTATCCTTTGCTTGATTATTTATGTTTTTGAGGTTATCATAAATAAAAAAGGACAAGGGTGTCTATGCGTATCAATAAATATATTGCTTCTGCCGGGATTTGTTCCCGTCGGAAAGCGGAAGAGTACATAAAAGAGGGATTGATCAAGGTAAACGGCAAAACCGTCAAGGAACTTTATTACGACGTGGACGAGTATAACGATACCGTTACCTTGTCGGGAAATAAAATAGTTCCTGTAAAAAAAGCCGTTTACATTATGTTTCACAAACCGAAAGGTTGCGTTTGTACCGTTAAAGACGATAAAGGTCGCAAGACGGTTATGGATTATCTGTCCGATTTTTCCGATACGAGACTATTTCCCGTAGGCAGATTGGATTACGATACCGAAGGATTGTTGCTGCTGACTAACGACGGTAACGTAGCAAACCGTCTTACGCATCCTTCCACGGAAATTCCCAAAACTTATATAGCTAAGGTTAATGGGTTGCTCCAGGAAAGCGATCTTGCCGCATTGAGGAACGGAATTACCCTCGACGGCGTGAAATTACGCAGGTGTAAGGTTAAGTTTCTCGACATAAACGACGACGTCGCAAGGTATGAGGTGACCATTTACGAGGGTAAAAACAGACAGATTCACCGTATGTTCGAATTTGTCGGGAAAGAAGTGGAATTTCTTAAGAGAATAAAAATAGGGGAGATACGTCTCGGAGGTCTCGGCAGGGGCGCTTATCGCTATTTGTCCGATAAGGAAATAGCTTTTCTGCAAAAACTCTGATTTTTCGCTTATTATTTTACAATTATTTGCATTTTTGCTCCGAATATATTTTTACTCGGAAAGTATTGTAATTGCCTTGCTTTTCATTGGTTCTTCCTATATAATGGTATATGTGATAAATCGGCTTGTTTTCGGGTCGGCTTACTTTCGGAGGTATTCAGATGACATTGTGCGCTTTGACCGTGGGAGAAATGTTTTCCGTAGGCGGAATAACTACTTTACTGGGGCTGGGAATGACTTTTGTCGTACTGGCTCTTTTAGTTGCCCTTATTTTATTGATAAATGTGATTTTGAAATATCTGACGCAGTACGTCGATAAACGCAAAGCTGCGTCGGCGGAAAAGAAAAAGAACAAAAATTCCGTTCCCGAGTCCGTGACCGTCGAGGCGGAGCCCGAAACGGAAAAGGAAAATATTCCGCCCGAAAAGATGCTCGCCATTCGTTCAGCCGTGGAAATTTACCTCCGCGAGACGTCTACCGACGGGAAAAAACACGACTCTCCCGAAATTATTTCGGTGCGTAAACTGTAATGGAGGTGGGGAATGAAATGTTATTCGGTTACCGTCAACGGTAAAAAATATGAAATTTCAGTCGAAGAAACTACCTTGGGAAATGCGGTATCGCTTCCTGTCGCAACTGCTCCCGTCGTTCCCGAAGTCAAAAATCCGTCTCCCGTTGCTCCCGTCGCCAAGCAAATTGCCGTCGGCGAAGGGATTAAGGTTACCGCACCAATGCCGGGTACCGTCCTTTCGGTCAAAGTTTCCGAAGGTGCGTCGGTTAAGGTCGGTCAGCCTGTGGTCGTCCTCGAGGCCATGAAGATGGAAAACGAAATTGCCGCCAATGCAGACGGCGTCGTTCATATCTGCGTCAACAGCGGGGATAAGGTGAATACGGGGGATATTTTAGCAACCATTATCGGAGGGAATAAATGATTTTCAATTCGCTTGCCGCCGCCAGTTTGGGCGATTCACTGAAAAATCTTTGGGAATCCACGGGTATAGCAAATCCCGTTCCCGAATATTACGTTATGGAAGGTTATAGCTGGGGTATATGGGGTATGCTCCTTATGCTCGTTATCGCTTCCTTCCTTGTATATCTCGCTATAGTCAAAAAGTTCGAACCTAATTTGCTTTTGAGTATAGCTTTCGGTATGTTCATCATCAATATCCCGGGCGCTTACAATATCCTTTACGGAACAACGGGATATACTTTTACCGACAGCGCTACCAATACCGTCATAGCTTCGGGGACGCTTCAGCAACTTTGCGAAACTTTCAACGTGGTCTATGATCCGGCGAGCGCCGAGACCTTGAACGCTTCGCTGCAAAATCTCATAGAAGCTGTCAAAAACAGTAACCTCTGGGATCCTGCGCTCGGAGGAGAAGTTATTTATACCAGCGGCATTATCGCCGATAAAGGTTTGTTCTATTATCTTTATAAAGGTGTGGACTGGGTTATCTTCCCGCCGCTCATTTTCCTCGGGATAGGCGCTATGACCGACTTCGGACCGTTGATCGCCAATCCGAAATCCCTTCTGCTCGGGGCGGCGGCTCAGTTGGGGATATTCCTGACCTTCTTCGGGGCGTTGTTCTTCGGTTTCAACGAACAGGCAGCTGCGGCTATCGCAATCATCGGCGGAGCCGACGGACCTACAGCTATTTATCTTACGCAAAAAATGGCTAACAGCGCCATAGGTACTATGTTTAACGGCAAGACCATGGATCTGTTGCCTGCCATAGCTATTGCGGCGTATTCCTATATGGCGTTGGTGCCTGTCATTCAGCCGCCGATAATGAAGTTACTGACCACCAAAAAAGAGCGTCTTATCCGAATGGAACAATTAAGACCCGTTTCCAAAAAGGAAAAAATCATTTTCCCCATAGTCGTTACCGGTATCTGCGGTATAATTCTTCCTGCGGCTTTACCTCTTATCGGTATGCTGATGCTCGGTAACCTTATCAAAGAAAGCGGAGTCGTTCCTCGTCTTTCCAATACCGCTCAGAACGAGCTTATCAATATCATAACCATATTCCTCGGCGTGGTCGTCGGCACTAAAGCGTTTGCACCGGTATTCCTGAGCGTATCCACTCTCGGAATCATCGTTCTCGGAGTATTGGCGTTCAGCTTCGGTACCGCTGGCGGCGTTCTGCTCGGAAAACTTATGAATAAAATTTCCGGAGGAAAAATCAATCCTCTTATCGGTGCGGCGGGCGTGAGTGCCGTTCCGATGGCGGCGAGAGTGGCTCAGGACGTGGGAAGAAAAGAGGACCCGAACAATTATTTGCTTATGCACGCAATGGGTCCGAACGTAGCGGGTGTTATAGGCAGTGCGGTAGCCGCAGGCGTTTTGCTCGCAATGTTCGGTTAATATTATATATTCGATAACGGGAGGTTGTCTCTATGGCTAAAAAACAATTACTTATAACGGAAACTATTTTGCGTGACGCACACCAGTCGCAAGCGGCTACCAGAATGAAAACCGAAGAAATGTTGCCCATTCTCGATAAAATGGACAAAGTCGGATATTTTTCGGTGGAATGTTGGGGTGGCGCTACTTACGACTCCTGTCTCAGATTTTTACACGAGGATCCCTGGGACAGACTCCGTGCGTTGAAGGAAGGAATGCCCAATACCAAATTGCAGATGCTGTTGAGAGGGCAGAACCTTTTGGGATATAAGCATTATGCCGACGACGTAGTGGATATGTTCGTTAAGAAGTCCATCGAAAACGGTATCGATATTCTTCGCATATTCGACGCACTCAACGATATCAGAAATCTCCGTCAGGCAATTGTCTCCACCAAAAAATACGGCGGAATCGTGGAAGCCGCTCTCAGTTATACCACAAGTCCCGTTCATAATATCGATTATTTCGTCAATCTTGCAAAAGAACTTGAAAAGATGGGGGCGGATATTCTTTGCATAAAAGATATGGCCAACCTTTTATTACCTTATGACGCTTTCGAATTGGTTAAAGCCATTAAAAGTTCGGTAAAAATCCCGGTCCACCTCCACACCCACAATACCTCGGGAACGGGGGATATGACTTATATGAAAGCCATTGAAGCCGGAGTCGATATCATCGATACCGCTCTTTCTCCCTTGGCTAACGGAACCAGCCAGCCGGCTACCGAACCCATAGTCGCTGCGCTTAAAGGCACTCCGAGAGATACCGGTTTGGATCTTACTTTGTTGAATGAAATCGCTAAACATTTTTCCAAAGTGGCGGAAAGGCTTACAAAAGACGGTTTTCTCAACCCGAAGGTACTCAAAGTGGACGTCAACGCTCTTATTTATCAGGTTCCCGGCGGTATGCTCAGCAACCTCATCAATCAGTTAAAGGAGCAGGGCGCCAGCGATAAATATCTCGAAGTTTTAGAGGAAGTGCCCAGAGTGAGAAAGGATCTCGGTTATCCTCCGCTCGTAACGCCTACCAGTCAGATAGTGGGGACTCAAGCCGTATTGAACGTAGTTACCGGAGAACGCTATAAAATGGTCACCAAGGAAACCAAAGGCGTTCTGAAAGGGGAATACGGTAAACTTCCCGCCGAACCCGATCCCGAAATCGTCAAGAAATGTATCGGCGAGGAAAAGAGGATAACTTGCCGTCCCGCAGATCTGCTGGAACCCGAATACGAAAAATACAAATCCGAAATGATGCGGTATTATACTAAGGACGAGGACGTATTGAGTTACTGTATGTTCCCGCAGGTATCGGAAAAATTCTTCAAGTGGAGAGAAGATATCCATAAGAGAAAATTCACCGTTACCGTTGACGGCGAGACATACGAAGTCGAGGTTAAAGACAGCGATTACGTTAAGCCCGATAACGTCCCGGCTCAGGCTCCGCAACCTGCCGCCACCGCTGCCGTCCCTGCACCTGCACCCAAAGCCGCTCCGGTAGTTTCGGGAGAGGGCGCTCCCGTAACTGCGCCTATGCCAGGAACGGTATTGAAAATCAAGGCAAATAACGGTGCTTCTGTTAAAAAAGGAGAAGCGATCATTGTATTGGAAGCCATGAAAATGGAAAACGAGATCGCTGCGAATCAAGACGGTATTGTTTCCGTGACCGTCAAAGAAGGAGATAAAATCAATACCGGCGACGTAATAGCTTATATAAAATAATGAAAGTTTACGTTATCGGAGCAGGCCCGGCGGGAATTGCCGCTTCCATTGCGGCAGCCCGAAACGGGAACTCCGTCACATTACTCGAAAAGAACGAAAAAATCGGTAAAAAGCTTTATATTACCGGAAAAGGGCGTTGTAACGTAACCAACGCCTGTTCTTTTGAGGAATTTATTTCCAACGTGGTTTCCAATCCGAAATTTCTTTATTCTTCTTTGAGAGCGTTCGGTTGGAAGGATACCGCCGAACTTATAGAGTCGGCAGGAGTTCGGCTGAAAACCGAAAGAGGAAACAGAGTTTTTCCTTTATCGGATAAATCCAGCGATATAATAAAAGCTTTTTCCGAATTGTTGAAAAGGAGTTCCGTCGACGTCCGACTTAACGAAAAAGTTCTTTCCTTAAAACATTCCAATAACCGTATTACCGAAATTCTCACCGAAAAATCGCTTTATACCGATTGCGACGCCGTTGTGGTAGCCACGGGAGGTTTGAGTTATCCTTCCACGGGTAGTGACGGCGACGGATATAAATTCGCCGCAGATGCGGGACATAGCGTCGTACCGCCCGTTGCGGCGCTTACCGGATTGTATTTGAAAGAAATGCTTTTCGCCGACGGAAAAGCCGTGCCGTTTTCCGAATTCCGAAAATTGCAAGGCGTTTCTTTGAAAAACGTCAGGGCGGCGGTCGTCCGTAAAGGGAAAATTCTTTTCGACGAGTTCGGCGAAATGATTTTTACCGATAAAGGAGTAAGCGGTCCGATAATTTTGACTCTTTCCTCCGAAATAAACCGTCTTGATTTTTCGGAATTGCAACTTATTCTCGACCTCAAACCAGCTTTGTCGGAAGGGGAACTCGCCAACAGGATCTTGAGAGATTTTTCCGCTTCCCTCAATAAGGATTTCAAAAATTCCCTCGATTTGCTTTTACCTTCGGGAGTTATTTCGGCAATAATCGCTTCAAGCAAGATAAAGCCCGATAAAAAAGTCAATTCCGTTACCAAAGAGGAACGTATTACCTTGGCGAAAACATTAAAGAATTGGACCTTTAACATCGGCGGTACCGAGGAACTGAAAAACGCCGTGGTTACCGCAGGCGGAGTTTCGGTGAAGGAAATCAATCCCGTCAATATGAAAAGTAAATTTTCCGAGAATTTGTATTTTGTCGGAGAAGTGCTCGACGTCGACGCTCTTACGGGCGGATTTAACATTCAGATCGCTCTTTCGACCGGTTACTGCGCCGGTTCTCATATCAACAATAAAGGAGGAGAAATTTTATGAACATCACCATAGACGGCCCCGGCGGAAGCGGAAAAAGCACCGTAGCAAAACTTATTGCAAAAAAATTATCCGTATCCTACCTCGATACCGGAGCCATGTACAGAGCTATCGCTTATTACGCATTGAAGAAAGGAGTCGAGCCCGACGACGAACCGACGGTCATCGCTCTGATAGAAAACCTGGAAATGAAATTGTGGGAAGAAAACGGCGTTCAGCAAGTTTCAGTCAACGGCGAAAACGTCACGCCTTTTATAAGAGAACATAATATTTCTATGGCTGCAAGCACCATATCCAAGATACCTGCCGTAAGAATTAAACTGGTGGAACTGCAACGTAAAATCGCTTCGGTGACCGATTGCATAATGGACGGCAGGGATTGCGGAAGTTTCGTTCTTCCCGACGCCGAATATAAATTTTATATGACTGCGTCCTCGGACGTAAGAGCGGAAAGAAGACGGAAAGAACTCGCATTAAAAGGGCAGGATATCCCCTTCGAAGAAATAAAAAAAGACATAGAAGCCAGGGATAAACAGGATATGACCAGGAGTTTCGCACCGCTGGTCGTCCCCGATAAAGCCGTGGTGATCGATACGTCGGAAATGACCGTCGACGAAGTGGTTAACCTTATTTGCGGATACATATGTCGGTAATTTTAGGTCCGTACGGGTTTTGCGCAGGGGTAAAAAGAGCGGTGGAAAAATGTTTGTCCGCCGCATCCGCATACGGCAAAGTTTATACTTTGCATCCGATAATCCACAATAAATCCGTGGTGGCTTCGTTGGAAAAAAAAGGCGTTTTTTATAAAAAAGATCTTCCCGACGACGGCATACCGGTCGTCATAAGCGCTCACGGTTGCGATAAATCTACGGAAAATCGCTTAAAAAAAACACGTTTAGTTATCGACGCAACCTGCCCGTTCGTTAAAAAAATCCATAGAGAAATAGCTTTCAGGGCGGAAAACGGTTGGCAAACGGTGATAATAGGCGATCCGGAACACGCAGAGATCAGGGGAATTGCCGGACAAATTTCTCGTTGTATCGTGGCAAATTCCACAGAAGAAATAGATTTCTCGCTTTCGGATAAATATTTCGTATGCGTACAGACGACGTACCCCGTTAAAAAATATTTCGAAATAAAGAATAATATTAAAATAATCGCCGAAAATTTATCTAAAACAGTTGAATTTTTCGACAGTATTTGTTATACTACAGTGGAAAGACAAAATAAAGCGGAAGAAACAGCTTCGATTTGCGATAATATCCTGATCGTGGGCGACAAAAGCAGTTCCAATTGCAATAAATTGTTTTCTACCGCTTCAAGATTTTGCAAAAACGTCTTTTTTATCGAGAATGTTGACGACCTGAAGTCGTTGCAGATAAATATCAAATCAGGTAAGACCGGAATATTATCCGGTGCGTCGACTCCCGAAGAGTTGACTATGGAGGTTTTTAACAGGATGAACGAGCAAAACGTAATCAACAACGCAGTTGATGAAGTCAAAGAAGAAGTGAATGCCGCAGTCAATGCGGATAACGGCGAAAAACGCGAAGAAAAATCCGAAGCCGAAATCACCACTATGGCAGACGCCATGAAGAAGATCCAGACCCGCAATTATCGCGAAGGTATGCGGCTTAAGACCCACGTCGTCAAAGCCGACGTTACGGGTATTACCGTTTCCGTTGACGGCGGCGGTAAGAACGATTGCGGTTTTATTGCAAAAGAAGAAGCGGAACTGGACGGCTCTTACGATCCTGCCAATTATAACGTAGGCGACGAAATTGACGCCATTATCATTCCCAAAGAAAGCGGAAGCAAGGAAAAAGCCATCAATCTCAGCAAAAAAGCTTATGACGCTCTTAAAGCCGATGACGAACACGTCAAGAAAATTCTTGCAGGAGAGGAATTTACCCTTGCCTGCAACCAGGAGATCAAAGGCGGTCTTCTCGGGAAGATAGGTACTTATACCGTATTTGTGCCTGCGTCTCAGATCCGTATCGGATTCGTTAAAAATCTTGCAGACTACGTCGGTAAACCTTTACGCTTAAAGGCTTTACCGCCCAAAGAAGAATACGACGAAGAAGGAAATCTCAAAAAGCCTCGCAACGCCAAACGCATCGTTGCCAGCCAGAAAGTTATTCTCGAAGCCGAAAAAGCCGCTAAAGAAGAAGAGTTCTGGTCCGGTATCTACGAAGGTGCAATCGTCAAAGGCAAAGTTAAAAGATTTACCGATTTCGGTGTGTTCGTCAGTCTGAAACTTATGGACGGACTCGTTCGCAATCAGGAACTTTCCTGGGCAAAGAAGAAGATAACCGATCCTTCGGAATATCTCGAACTCAATAAGACCTACGATTTTATCGTATTGTCCGCCAACAGAGAGACCGGAAAAATTTCTCTCGGCTATAAGCAATTACAGAAGCATCCCATCGAAATTGCTCAGGAAAAATATCCCGAAGGTTCCGTTGTGAAGGGTAAAGTCGTAAGGATAGTAAGTTTCGGCGCATTCGTGGAGATTGAACCCGGTATCGACGGACTGGTTCATATCAGCCAGATCAATCGTACCCGTACCAACGACGTTCACGACGTGCTTAACGAAGGGGACGAAGTCGAAGTTAAAGTTCTGAAATATGACGGGGATAAAATAAATCTCAGCATTAAAGAACTTCTTCCCGTGGAGACCGCAACGGAAACCGCAGAAGAATCCGAAGAAAGGCATTCTGCAAAATCTTCCGAAAAAGGCGAGAAGAAAGAAAGGAAAGCCAAGAAAATCAAGGAAGACAGTGACGATGAACCCAGAGAATACGTTTCCGGAAATTCCGGCGTAACGCTCGGTGACTTGTTCAATATCAAACTGAACGACGAGGAGAAATAGACTTTTTGTCAAATTGATTTATAAAGCCACCTACTTAAAATTTAGGTGGCTTTTACATTATAAAGATAAAGGAGCGTAAATATGCACGACGTTTATACCAATCCGCTGACTACCAGATATGCCGGGAAAGAAATGATAGCCAATTTTTCCGAACAAAAAAGGATAGGACTTTTCCGTCGTTTGTGGTTAGCTCTTGCCGAATCCGAAAAAGAACTCGGATTAAATATAACCGACGAACAGCTCGATCAAATGCGAGCTCATCTCGACGATATAAATTTCGAAGTTGCGGCGGAAAGAGAACGTGTAGTCAGGCACGACGTAATGGCGCACATTTACGCTTACGGATTACAATGTCCGGCAGCCGCTCCGATAATTCATCTGGGGGCAACCAGTTGCTTTGTTACCGATAACGCCGACGTTATTATTTACAAGGACGCCTTGGAAATACTTGAGGTAAAACTCGTAAGCGTTATGAAAAAGTTGTCTGAATTTGCGATGAAGTATCGTAAAACCCCCACGCTGGGATTTACCCATTTACAACCTG
Organism: uncultured Christensenella sp.; assembly: GCA_949285605.1. Lineage (GTDB taxonomy): Bacteria > Bacillota > Clostridia > Christensenellales > DTU072 > CAG-1782. Next base: position 1,497 of record CASDZI010000036.1, on the reverse strand, counting down.
CTCAGCTCGTTACCGTCGGGAAAAGAGCGACTCTTTGGTTGCAGGACTTAGCCATGGATTACGAAAATCTGATGTTTTTGAAAAATAATCTTAAACTCAGAGGAGTAAAAGGAACTACCGGCACGCAGGCAAGTTTCATGGAACTTTTCGACGGCGACGGGAAAAAAGTCAAAGAACTGGAAAAAAGAGTTGTGGAAAAAATGGGATTCAAGTCGGCTTTTGCCGTTTCGGGACAGACTTATACCAGAAAACTCGATTACAATATCGCTTCGGTATTAAGTATGATAGCTCAAAGCGGATATAAGTTCAGTAACGATATTCGTATTCTGCAAAATATGAAGGAAATAGAGGAGCCGTTCGAAAAATCACAGATAGGTTCTTCCGCTATGGCTTATAAACGCAATCCCATGCGTAGCGAACGTCTCGGATCTCTTGCAAGATATGTCATAAGTCTGCCCGTAAATACGGCATTTACGGCTTCTACGCAATGGATGGAGAGGACGCTGGACGATTCTGCCAACAGACGCATCGTAATGGCTCAGGCCTTTATGGGAGCGGACGCCGTTCTGGAGCTGTATATGAATATCGTTAACGGTCTGGTGGTTTACGAAAAGGTAATAAATAAACATTTGAAACAAGAGCTTCCTTTTATGGCTACCGAAAATATTCTGATGGAATGTGTTAAACAAGGCGGTAACCGCCAGGAATTGCACGAAGCTATTCGAGTGCATTCCATGGAAGCAGGGAAACAAGTAAAAATGTACGGAAAGAGTAACGATCTTATCGTCAGGATAAAGAACGACCCGGCTTTCGATGCCGTAAAGGATAAGCTCGATACCATTCTTAAACCTTCGAATTTTATTGGAAGGGCTCCCGAACAGGTGAAGGAATATGTGGCTTCATTGCAGAGTCTTTTCCGTAAATATGCAGGAAAACTCAGCGATAAGAGCGAAGTCAGAGTATAATCGGATAAAATAATGCAAGAAAAGAAGAACTTAATCAGCGAAATTATCAATGACGTTAAACACGATATGACGGATGAAGAAATATTACGTTTGCTCGCCGAGAGCAAAGTATCCGTCAATACGGAGAATAAAAACGGTAAAAAGGATTCCGTAGGTCAAAAGGCTGCCGATAAAATAGCAAAATTTGCGGGAAGCTGGGCATTTATAATTTCGTTTGTCTCTGTGCTGTTTGTGTGGATGCTGGTAAACATTCTTCTTGCGGCAAAATCATTCGATCCCTATCCGTTTATTTTATTGAATTTGGTTCTGTCCTGCGTTGCGGCTATACAAGCGCCCTTAATAATGATGAGTCAGAACCGCCAGGAAGAAAAGGACAGGCAAAGGGCGTTGAACGATTACCGTATAAACGTAAAAACCGAAATAATGATAGAGGACTTGTACAACAAAGTAAACAAAATCCTGGCAAAACAAGAAATCATCTTGAATTACATAAGAAAAAAGGAAACTGAAGATAGATTTGTCGGAAATGCGT
>CASDZI010000035.1:4145-17073 GCA_949285605.1 uncultured Christensenella sp. | reverse complement strand
CGAATAAAAATGTTTTGGGTTTTGAAATCAATCAGTTGCGAGATATTACCGCAACGGGGAATCAGGTCAGGGTAAATCGTTTATTGGATAATATTTCGCCATATTTTATTAGAATTAAGAAAAGCGATTTGCATATACCTCCAGCAACCGTTCATCCTCCAGTATATGTTTTAATGGGTTCTTTACAACAAAGAATTTATGATTATATCGAAAAGAAATATATGGATGAGTTTTTGTCAGAATCATCATCAGATGTTTCTTCAAGATTTAAGTCAATTGTAGCGCAGGCAAGGACTATTCGTTTAATGCAAGCAGCATCTGATCCTGCAATGTTAAGAATGCCATTAAAAGAATTTTTTGAAGATGAGGACCTTTCTATTGAAGCGTATCAGACAATTGACGATGCAGATGTTTTAAAATCAATTTTAGATTATGAAGAAAACGAGATACCATCGAAGTTTATTGCGGTAAAAAATTTGGTAGATAAAATTATTTCTGAAAATGGAAAAGTTGTTATTTGGGCTACTTTTATTCATACAATTCATGGATTAAAGCAATATTTGGAAAGTCAAGGAATTCCTTGCCAAGAATTATACGGCGCAACGCCAGTAGAAAGAGAAGGGATGGATGAAGATGAGTTATCTTTAACAAGAGAAAGAATTGTAAAAGATTTTCAAGACCCTTGTTGTGAGTACAAAGTAGTTATTGCGAATCCTTTTGCAGTTGCTGAATCAATTTCATTACATAAGGCATGTCACAATGCTATTTATATAGAAAGATCTTTTAATGCTGCACATTTTGTGCAATCAAAAGATCGTATTCATCGTTATGGATTAAAACCCGGGACTATTACGAATTATTATTATGTTCTTTCTAAAGACACGATAGATGAAACTATTGACGCCAGATTAACCGAGAAAGAACAACGAATGATAGAAATCATGGAAAGTATGCCTATTCCGTTATTCAATAACGTATTAACGGATTTTGGAGATGAAGATATAAAAGCATTAATAAGAGATTATGTTAAACGCACTAAAAAATCTTAAATATAGAGGTGGCAAAGAAGGATTAATTTTTTTCATTTGCAATGTAATAGGCACTAATGGTATTAAAATTAGTGATGCCGCTGTAGTGTGTTCGCATACGCCTGAAAAAAGGTGTTTGGATGTTGAGAGTTTGATAAAGTATTGTAGTGCATTAGGATGGATAAGAATATCGGACGGATTTCTTATTTTAGAAGAAGAAATAAAAGACGATATAGGGAATAGGGAGGGAATTAACATTGCATTAATAACTTCAACTGTCAAGCAACTTTTTAAGGAAGGAATTATTGATGCAGATATGTTTTGCTTTGATGCTGTAAGTAATGATTATCTATTTAAAAACGAATTATTACCCTTAGAATTTGCATGTATTAGGAATGTTTTAATCAGTCAAGGCTTTTTTATACCCATTAGGGATTGTAATTTGACGAGTTTCCATATTAATAATCAATATAATTTATTAATAGCTGAGCTTTGCAAAAAAAGACGAAAAAGACAAACCTTAGAACAGTTAAAAAAGAAGATAGAAGAAAATGAACTTACAGGAGAAAGAGCCGAAATATTCGTGTTAGAGTATGAAAAAAAGCGAATAGGAATGCCATTGTGCAAAGGTATTTGTCGTATTTCAGAAGTAGATGTTAGAGCTGGATATGATATAGTTTCTTATAATACTAAATCTTCAAAAGAAATTGATAGATTTATTGAAGTAAAAGCAATATCAAAAGATGGATTTTATTGGTCAAAAAATGAATATACAATTGCGAAACTAAAAGGAAACGACTATTACTTATATTTAGTTGAGTTAAATAAAATTAATCAACAAAATTATATACCAGTAATAATACAAAATCCTGCGGAAAATATTATGAAATCTGATGAGTGGTTAATAGAAACACAGTCATATTTAATCAAACCGATTATAAAAATATAAATGGCGGTTAGACGTGTGCTTGGCTATAATAAGTCGCATTGCCTGTCAGCCGAAACTAGTGTACTTATTCCTAATTCCGAGTATTTATATTGAGCGAAGAAAAGGCTATGTAGCGGAGTTGTCTTTGACGTCAGATGGTGGTATAATGTCTTTCATAAGCTGTTTTGGTCAATTTCAGTCGGCAAAGGGAAAAAAACGAAATGATTTTAGAAGGGTTAAAGAATTATTTTCGTGCATATAAGTATTTTTTCACTATTTTGGGGGTGTTTTCTCTCGGGGTGGTGCTGGGGTTGTCGGTACTTTTGCCGGGCGTCGTTGCGGCTATCAAAGATTTGACGGTAAACGTTTCCGAAGTGGTAACGAACGTTGATTTCGATTATCGGGCGTTGATGCAGTCTTTAACTCGGGCGGTCACCGCGCTTAATTGGGCTAAACCCGAACAGGCAATAGGCACTTTGTTCGATTCGGAATGGCTCAACCGTACCCTTAACGAAGGCATACATTCCCTTTTGCCGGAAGCGGAAAGCTACGGAGTGCAGATCACGGCGGCGGTCACGGCGGCTATCGAAGAAATTATTTCCTGCGTGGTCGTTTTCGTGGTTTTCTCGGTATTGGGGTTTGCAGGCGGGTTTATGTTGGCTAAGTTTCTGATAAAAAGGTCTATGGCAAAAAAGGTGTGGTGGAAAAATATTCTGTCCTCCTTCTTCGACTTGGCGGTGACGGCGGCTTTGGCAGCGGTTTTCTTTGCAGTCAGAAAGGTTTGGGTGCCGGGAGGGTATCTGGCTTTGGCGGGACTGATATTTGTTTTCAGCCTGATAGCTTTGTTCAAGGCTTATCTTTTTTTCGGACTTAAAAAAGTCGATATAAAAGAAATCGTTAACGACAGAAACGTAGCGATGATTATAGTGACCGATTTGATAATAATTTTGCTTACAGGGTTGTTTACCGTGGCAGTTTTCGAAATACTTAATTATTTTGCGGGCGTTTTCCTTTCTGTGGCGATAGTTCCGACGGGGCTTATCGTTATAACTTACAATGCCGAAGCTTACGTGAAATCCGTCGTGGAAAAAAGAAAACCTCAGAATACAATGACCTTAAAAGGTGAAAATTAAAAGGGAATAACCGATATTTCTTTGACGTTTATAAGGAAAGGGAAACGGTAATTGACATTTTTTGATTTGAGTATATTATCGGTAAAACCAACGGAGGAAACAGGGTATGAAAGCCGAAAAGACAGCGATACTTGTGGTGGATATGCTCAACGATTTCGTTACGGGCGCTCTTAAGTGCGACAGAGGACTTGCCATCGTTCCCAACGTGAAAAGACTTCTCGACGGGGCGAGGGAAAAGAACGTAGCGGTCATATTCTGTAACGACGCCCATATTAAGGGAGTGGATCACGAACTCAAACTCTGGGGAGATCACGCCATAGCGGGTACCTACGGGGCGGAAGTTATCCCCGAACTCGGACTTTGCGACAGCGATTACGTCGTGCCCAAAAGACGTTACAGCGGATTTTTCCGCACCGATTTGGAGCTTTTGCTCCGAGAACCGGGGATCGAGAAAGGAATAAAAAACATATTAAGGTCGGTCTACGCCGAGCCTGCGGAAGCTTTTTTGGAGGAATGCTCTTTATCGATAACGAAATTTCTGACCGATCCGAGATATTATCTCGACGATATATACGGCGAGATAACGGCTTTGCAGGAAGAGTACGGAATGGAAGACAACGGAGAAGCCTTCGCCGTGTTTGCCGAAGCGATAAATCTGCTGGAAGTAAATTCCGTCAACGCAAAAAGACTGTACGACTGTTTTATGTACGAAAACGAGGACAGTTGTCTTGCCGACGCTATCTACAATTCCTTTTACGAATATTTGAGCGCAGAACAGAAATCGAAATTCGAACAAAAGGTAAAAAGAATTTTCGATAAATTTTTCTGGGAGGACTGGAATTTTTCTTCGGAATACTGAAGAGTCGCTCCGCCGTCTTTTCGACGTCGGAACCTAAATTCCCGTCGTAACAAAAGCCCGTTTTATACGGGCTTTTTTCGGTTTTACCGACTAAAAAAACGACTTGACGGGACGTTCTGAAGGCATAGCGGAACGGGCGAAAGATATTTCGTTACCTTCGGGTGGAATTTGTCGTGGAAATAAAGCTTTTCGGCGTTGAAAAAAAGGCGGAAAGATGTTAAAATCATAAAGGATATTTTTCCTATAACAGGATTTTTCGGGGTTAAATCATGCTCATAGACAGATTGATACCGTTCCCGTTGGACAAGGCGGCGGGGAAGGAATACGCAAAAAGAGTTTTCAAAGATTTTTACGGCGAAAGTGCGGTCAGAGCCGAGTATCTCGGAGGAGGGTCTTTCGGGAAAGCCTACGTCGTAAAGGGAAAGGTCGGCGAGGCCGTCGTTAAATTTATGCTTTGCGACGGTATGATAGAGACGGAAACGGCGGACCTTTCTTTGATAGGGGAAAAACTCGAGGTAAAGTGTCCTAAAGTCCTCTATGTCCGCCCTAAGGACGGACATATCCCTTATGACTGCTACATAATGGAAAAAATCGATGGAAAGCCTTTGATTTTCAGCGTAAAACACTTCCTTGCTTCTCGTAAAAAACGCTTTGAGTTGGGCGAAAAAATCGTAGAAGGGTTACGTTTTCTTCACGAAAATACCGCAGACAAGTTCGGAGAGAGCGAAAATCCGACTTGCGATAAATGGACGGATTATTACCGACCTTTTGCCGAGAATGTCTTGTCGAAAGCCGAAATGTACGCAGAAAAAGGCGAACTCGACGGGCATATCGTTTCCGTGATGAAAAAATTTATGGAAAAGTTCGACGTCGTTTTTGCCGAAGAACCCGACAAGCCTCGTCTTATCCACGGCGATCTGAACGTCTGCAACATTATGATAAAGGACGGAGAGATCGCTTTTATCGACCCGCTGAATTCCCTTTACGCCGACGTCGAATACGACCTTTTCCAGTTTTACAATCTGACGGGCAAGAGATTTTTCCTCGGGAAGATCTATCGACAAAAATACGGCGAAAGCGCCTTTTGCGAAGCTAAACTCGCTTTTTACGGGTTGTGGAACGAAGTTTTCTGCTTTATTAAAAGCGGAACGGTCATACCGTTCATAATGAATCCGTTGGTAAAGAACGCAGAAAAGGTATTAAGGAATTTGGACTGAGGTTTCGGCGGAAGAGATTGTTTTGCGGAAGGATATGTTTTTCCTTTGCTTTCGAGAGAAATTGTTTGTATAATAAAATCAGAAAACGCCTTTTCGGGCGATAAGAAAAAAAGAGGAAAATTCGTTATGAAATCGCTGAGAAGATTGTTTCAGATAGGTTGCGGACCGTCGTCGTCCCACACCATGGCTCCGCAGAAAATAGCCATTCGCATTAAGGATATGCACCCCGAAGCCGACGCATTCAGAGTTATACTTTACGGGTCGCTTGCCCATACCGGTAAAGGACACGGCACCGATACCGTACTGAAAAAAGTTTACGGGGAAAACGCGGAAATAGTTTTTAATACCGAAGAAACCAAAATCGAACACCCCAACACCATGGACGTGGAAGTATATAAGGACGGGCAACTTCTGATCACGCATCGAGCGTACAGCTTAGGGGGAGGAGCTTACAGCATAGTGGGCGAACCCGACAATATCCTGCCCGAAGTTTATCCTCTAAATACTTTTTCCGAGATAAAGGACTATTGCATAGAGAACGACATACGTCTCAGCGACTACGTTTTTCAGACCGAACCCGACATCAAGGAATATCTCGAAACGATATGGGAAGCCATGGTGGCGGCGATAAAAAGAGGACTGACGACGGAGGGCGTTTTGCCGGGAGGACTGGAATTACAGCGTAAAGCCAGGTTTCTGTTTATGCAGAGGCATATGGACGAGAGTCCCGAGACCAGGGAAAACCGAATGGTCTGTTCATACGCTTTTGCGGTAGCCGAAGAAAATGCGGCGGGAGGCAATATCGTCACCGCTCCCACCTGCGGTTCCAGCGGAGTGCTCCCTGCGGTGCTTTATTACGTCCATAAGACCAGGAACGTGGGGAAGGAAGCCATTTTACGGGGACTTGCCGTCGCCGGACTTATCGGGAACATCATCAAAAAGAACGCTTCCATAAGCGGAGCGGAATGCGGCTGTCAGGCGGAGATAGGCAGCGCCTGCGCCATGGCGGCGGGAGGACTTGCCGAGATTTTCGAACTCGGACTCGACCAGATAGAATACGCTACCGAAATAAGTATCGAACATCATCTCGGACTTACCTGCGATCCCGTGGAAGGGTTGGTGCAGATACCTTGTATCGAACGGAACGCCGTCGCCGCCATGAGAGCTTTGAACTCTCTGAGCCTGGCGGATTTCCTGTTCGCAACGAGGACGGTTTCCCTCGACACCATAATCGAAGTTATGTACGAAACCGGCAAAGACCTTTCCAACCGTTACAGGGAGACCAGCGAAGCGGGTATGGCGAAACTTTACACCCCCGCAAAAAAACAGCGGACCAAAGGACGTAAAGCTCCCGACAACGCTTAATTTACGATACCGTTCGGTACGGGGAGGATAATTAAACGCTAATTCGGAATAATTCTTCCGAAACTCTTCCTTCGGGAAAACAATTGTTTCAAAATTATATTCGCAAAAATTTTTATGACGACAGAACTGAGATACTGGCGTGACTCCGACGTTGAAAGCCTGACAAAAATCTGTAACGAAACCGACAGGACGTTTCTTACCGACGCATTGCCTTTTCCGTATACCGCCGAATATGCGGCAAAGAGGATAGAGTATTGCAAACAGGAAGAGGGAAAAGGGGGTATTTATCGGGCGATAACCGTCGACGGTAAGGTTGCGGGCAACATAGACTCGGTCAAGGACGGCAGGCGCAAGGCGATAGTGGGATATTATCTTTCCCCCGATTTTTGCGGACGGGGAGTGGCGACTTCGGCGTTAAAGGAGTTCTGCCGTATAGCCGCCGAAAACGGGATAAAGCTGCTTAAGGCGAGGGTCTGCGCCATGAACGTCGCTTCGGTGAGAGTTCTCGAAAAAAACGGATTTTCGCAGACGGGTATTCTCAAAGACTACCCCGTCAAGAAAACTTTGCGATGTGACGTGCTGATTTTCAAAAAGAAACTTTAATTTGTCAATAAGGTTCCTTTTAACCGTCTTTTTCGAACTTAACTCGGAATTATAATTACAAAAAACCTACTTCGTAAATAAAAACGACCGGTATCGACCGGTCGTTCGGTTTAATCGAGGTGTTTTCGCGGATCAGAGAACTCCGTAAGCCATCATTGCGTTGGCTACCTTTTCGAAACCTGCGATGTTTGCGCCGACGATATAGTTGCCGGGCATACCGTATTCGTTGGCGGCTTTTTCGCAGTTGTGGAAGATGTCCACCATTATGGAGTGAAGTTTGCTGTCCACTTCTTCGAACGTCCAGAAGATACGCTGGCTTGCCTGAGCCATTTCCAGAGCCGAGGTGGCGACTCCGCCGGCGTTGGCGGCTTTTGCGGGAGCGAAGAGCACTCCGTTGGAAACGAAGAGGTTGGCTGCTTCTATGGTGGAAGGCATATTGGCGCCTTCGCCCACGGCTATTACGCCGTTAGCGATGAGCTTACGGGCGTCGGACTCGTCGATCTCGTTCTGAGTTGCGCAGGGGAGGGCGATGTCGCATTTAATGTTCCAGATACCTCTGCATCCCTCGTGATATTCGGCGGTGGGAACGTAATTGAGGTATTCCTTTATTCTCTTTCTTTCCACTTCCTTTATCTGCTGAACCACTTTGAGGTTGATGCCGTCGGGATCGTAAATGTAACCGTTGCTGTCGCTTAACGCTACGACTTTCGCTCCGAGCTGCTGGGCTTTCTGAGTGGCGTAGATAGCCACGTTACCGCTACCGCTTATAACTACCGTCTTACCCTTGAAGGAGTCTTTCTTGGCGGTGTTGAGCATTTCTTCCACGAAATAGACCAGACCGTAGCCGGTAGCTTCGGTACGACCGAGACTTCCGCCGTAGCTGGTGCCTCTGCCCGTCAAAGCTCCGAGGTGAGCGTTGACCAGGCTCTTGTAGTAGCCGAAGAGGTATCCTATCTCTCTTCCGCCCACGCCGATGTCGCCTGCGGGAACGTCGGTATCGGGTCCGATGTGTCTCCACAACATACGCATGAACGCATGGCAGAAACGCATTATTTCGGTGTCGGATTTGCCCTTCGGATCGAAGTCGCTTCCGCCTTTGGCGCCGCCGATGGGCAGCCCGGTAAGGCTATTCTTGAGGATCTGTTCCAGTCCCAGGAATTTTACTATGGAAAGGTTGACCGAGGGATGGAAACGCAAACCGCCTTTGTAAGGACCTATTGCGCTGTTGAATTGCACACGGTAGCCGGTGTTCACCTGTACTTTGCCTGCGTCGTCCGTCCACGCTACCCTGAAAGTGATTATTCTTTCGGGTTCTACGAAGCGTTCCAAAAGTCCTTTATTTTCGTATTCCGGATGTTTGTCCAGAACGAGGGACAAAGAATCCAGTATTTCGGTTGCCGCTTGTAAAAATTCTTTTTGTTCGGGGTATTTTGTCTTTAGAGTGTTCAGTACACTCGTTGCGTACCTGTTCATTGTGCCTCCTGTAGTTTTCAAAAAAATTATTTTTATTTTATCGCAATTTTTTTCTCAACGCAAATAATTAAGAAAAAAATCCCGTCCGAAAGGCAATTTTTTTCGTTAAGACAAAATTAAGACCGCCGCCGCAAACTTAAATGGATATAATATGTTTTTTCGGTAAAAAATATGGGTGTATGAGTTGTAATTATTTGGAAACTGTGCTATTATATGATATACTCTGTAATAATGAACTTTTATGTGCATTTTAATAAAAGGTGGTAGAATGAAAAGAAAGTTTTTGACACTGATGACCGTTTTACTGGTTCTGTTGATTGCGATGAGCATAGTAGCCTGCGCCGATTACACCGAACCCGAAGACGGAGACGAGACCGAAGAGACGATAACCCGTACCCAGATAGTTACCAACGGGACTTTCTATAACGCTTCTTCTTCCAGTAAGGACGCTTACATCAAGGAAACGGTAAGCGGCTGGACGGCGACCAAAGGCAGTCTCGCCACTTCCGCCAACGGCGTTACGATGGGAGTTATCGACCTTGCCGACACCTCGGCGTACGACCTCAACAAAGATAAATTCGCTCCCGACGGAGGAGAGTCTTTCGACAATCCCGGCGTGGATCCGGCTACCCCGAAAGACACCGACGATCAGGGGAATCCCGTGGAGGCGTTGCAGGACACCAACGCTCTCGTGATAGCTTCCAAAGCTACCGCAGGCAGTTTGTATTATAAAAATTCCTCCTCCTTTACCCTCGAAGCGGGGAAATATTACCGTTTACAGTATTCCGTCTGCACCAATATAGATTACACCGACGTTTCCGACGACGACAAGGACAAGAAGGGAGCGTGGGTGCATATCACCGGCGGAGTGGAATATGTGGACTCCTGCATCGATACCGACGGGAAATGGGAGACGCATTATCTCTATATCGAAAGCAACAAACTTTCGAGCATTACTATAAATATAAGGTTATGGCTCGGTAACGGTCCGGCGAAAATTTCCAACGAAGCCAACCCCTACGCCACCAGGGGTGCGGTGATGTTCGACAATATCATCTGTACCGAAGTGACCTCCGCTTCCGACCCGACATATAACGACGGCAACGTAGTCACCCTCGACCACGACGTATTCGCCGCCATGACGGCAAACGCCGTCGCTAACGACAGCGATATAGGTTTCGAATCCGCTTATTATCTGTCCGACCTCAAACTCGAACAGACCACCGAGACCACTCCCACCAGCACTAACGCCATCAATTATTATTACAGCTTCAGAGAAGGCGTTTATACCAGCACCAACGTAAACAATTACACGTTGGTTAAAGGGAAGGAAGGGCTTTCCAGCGCCGATTATCCCACGGTAACCAACGCTTATACCGGAATAGTGAACTTATCCAGACTTTACGCTTCCGACGCAACGAGCGAAAGCACGGATACCTATTCCGAACTTCTTCCGTCCAGTTACAGCTTTACCGCTCCCTCTTTCGACGACTGGAAAAACAAGATAATGAACGGCACGGGTCACAACGTCAATTCTCTCGACGAAACCAAAGCGTTGATGATTTACCATAACGACCTCAGCGGAGCGGGTTTCACCAATAAATCCACTCTCACCATAGAGAGCAACAAGTATTACGTCATCAGCGTATGGGTTTACGTATGGGTTCCCGTGGACGAAAACGGTAACTTCGCTTATCCCACCGCCAACGCTCCCGACGAGCCCACCGAATACACCGCCGCTCAGCAGGTCCTGGTGAATTATTACAACGACGAAAGGGGAGACGGACAGCTTTTCGCAGGTTATTTCGACGACCTTACAAGCGATGAAAAGGCCATAGCGGACGGGGACGCTCCCACAAGCGCAACGCCCGTCGCCGATATAGAAGCGTTGGTCAAGACCGAGGCTTTCCTGACGGCTTTGAAGGCAGTCTACGACGAAAAGGTTGCCGATAATTTCGTTTACAAATATCTTTACGAGAATAAGGCGTCCTACGTTGCCGAAGGCAGCATAGCCGAAGGCGACGCCGATTATATCGAATACCGTTATCTTGTCGAAAGAAGCGGTTTTCTCAAGAACACCTGGAGCCCCGTCAAGACCCTTATGGATAAATGGGCGCAATACGACGAGGATTATACCGAATATATGGCAAAATATACCGTTTGGGCCAACAACAACCCCGACGGTCCTTACGCCAAGGTGAAATTGAGCGGAGCAGGCGACGATATCGAAAAGACCACCTCTTCGTACAATACCGGGTGGGAGCAGATAAATTTCTATATTCAGGGCAATCAGATTTCCGACCGTAATCTGACTTTGGAATTCTGGTACGGCGAAGGCACCGCTACCGAGTACGACAATCTTATGTTCGGGGGAGCTTTCTTCGACGACATATCCATTAAGGAAATCAGCGAAGAAGATAAGGACAACAACTATGCGGACAAAAATTGGGAAATCCTTTCTCCGCTCACTACCGAGACAGAACTTTCCTACGGCGGACTGAATGCGTCCGACGACTGGAAAAACGCCTGGGAATATGAGCTTGCCGAAGGCACGGCCTCGTCCGACGCGGAAAAAATCAGCGTTTCCAAGGCAAAGAACGAAGATATCGGCACGGTCAAACTGGAAAACGGTACCGTGGTGGATCTTTACGAACTTATTTTCAAGAACACTCAACCCACGGCGTCCATACTCAAGACCACGAACACCCTTACCGTTAAACCCAATACGGCTTACCGTTTCGCCATGTGGGTTAAGACCGCCGGGATTGCCGAAGGGAAAGGCGTGACCGTCGACCTTATGGCAGGGACCGAAGAGGATAAACTCGACGACTTCGCTTCGGTGGCTAACGTAGCGACGTTCAACAGCGAAGAGTGGCAGGAAGTGGTATTCTATATCATGGGCGACGTCATAAAGACCAACTATGTATCCTTAAAATTCACGATGGGTACCGGGACGAGATTTTCCACCGATACCTTCGTGCAGGGCGATCTTTACGTTTCGGTCATCAACTGTACCGAAATAAAATACAGCGAATACAGCGCCTCCTCCAAGAGCGGAGACCAGGTCAAGAGTTACGCTTTCGCCAACACTTCGGCGGCTACCGACAGCGTGACCAACGGAAGCTTCTCCGGTATCGACTATGACGACACCGACGAAAAGGAATTTAACGAAAACGGTGAACTTATCGGAACCGGCGCTACTTCGAGCTGGACGACAGGCACCGTTAAGAACAATACCTTCAACACCGTGGAAATTTCCGGCAAACCCGTTTCCGACGCAAGCGGAGAGACCAAGTTCGAAATCAGCTGGGCTCCCGTTGTCGGCGTCGATAAAGAAGGTAACGACACCGAACCGACTTCTTACGAAATTTATGCGAGAAGCCTAGACGACGACAACAAGTCCGTTGAAAGGCTTCTGGCTGTAATCGCCGCCGACGAGAACGACGCAAGTCTTTATAAGGACGGTAAATTCTATTACGAAATAAATATGACCGGCAAGCGTACCACCAGTTTCAGAGTGCGTGCGGTAAGCGACAACGGAGTTTCCAATTACAGTAACTATTATACCCCTTCGGTGGGCAGCACCGGCGGAGATATGTATGTTACCGAAGACACCGAAGCCAGCGGAAAGAAAGAATATACCGTAGGTACGGTACTGAATAGCGGATTGTTCGATAATTCCGATTACAAGAGTCCTTATTCCACCGTATTGAAGATAACTTCCAACTACAATATCGCATTGAAAGTTACTTCGGCGAGCAAGTCGCTGGACGCCAACAGCTATTACGTTGTATCCGTGTGGGTAAGGACCGAAGACGGAGCGAAGGCAAGCGTAACGGTCAGCAACATCAGCAACGTGCTTACCGCAAACGTAGGTCAGAACTACGTCGGATACTCGGGAATAGATACGCAGGGTAAATGGACCCAGTATCGTTTCTATATAAAGACGGGCGCATCCTCGTCCAGTCTCAGCCTGGAGCTTGCGTTAGGTAATTCCTATGCGATAAAATCTTCCAAGAAGAGCGATTCCGTCACTTCTGCCGTAGCCGTTTACGATACGGCGGATCTCAGCCAAGGAACGGTTTATTTCGACGGAGTTTGGGTAAGAAGTATCGAAGAAAAGGAATACAACGCTCAACTCGAGAAAGGCGAATACAACGAGGACGATACGGTCAAAATGCACGACTTCTCCATCAACGAGGACAGCAACCTTTACTCTCCCGAGAAAAACCAATACGCTATCCGTAATTTGATATATACCGCTGACTCCTTCGACTCCTTCACCGAAAACACCACCTCCGAAGGCAGCGACGGTTACAATT
>CASDZI010000035.1:0-4136 GCA_949285605.1 uncultured Christensenella sp. | reverse complement strand
CAGCGACGGTTACAATTTAGGTCACACCCCCAACAACTACGACTGGGCTAAAGCCGGCGACGCCACGGGCACGACCGAAGACGAAAGGTTGTACGGCGTATATAATTACGCTCACGACGCAGACGAAAAACTCAGCGTACTGTACGAAGTCACCGACGATGAAGAAAGCACGGTAACCAACGTGTTCGAAGACTTTATGCCCGCCGATTTCAACGTCAGAGACTTCATTCAGATGGACGGCTACAACTCTCTCGTGATGAGTAACAAAATTCCTTACGGACAGAGTTACACCACCGAAAGTTCCATCACCGTAAACGCCACCACTTACTATAAACTTACTTTCAAAGCCAAGACTTTGATCGCTAAGGAAGTAGAAGGCGACGACGACGTCAAAACTTACGTCACCGAAGGCGTTAATGCGGAATTCCGCTTTATGCAGCACAGCTCCTCCACGAGTTATCAGAGCATACTGATAAATTCGAACGGCAGGACCGACGATATTTACGAAGCCGTGGAATATACGCTTTACATCTACAACCCGAGCAGCACTTCCTCTTCCGCTAAATGGGCGTTCTATCTCGGGGACGACGCCGACGACGAAGATACCACCGGTACCAAGCAGTTCCTTATGGGTATGATGGTAATTGACCAGGTAGCGTTGACTTCCATAACCGAAGAGGACTTTAACGCGGCTAAAGCGAGCTTTGACGCCCTGACCGAAAGCGAACAGGCGTCGAGTGCGGTCAAAGTATTCAGTTACGACGAAGACGATCCCGTCGATAACGAGAAAGAGGAAGATCCCGAAACCACTCCCGAAGAAACTCCCAGTATCTGGGAGGGCGGACAAGGCTGGTTGCTTATCTCCAGTATCGTTATTGGTGCCGTTATAATTGTGGTCGTCATAGTTGTAGTCATCAGGACCTGGAAGAAGAAACATCCCAAGGAAGTAGTGGGCGAGAACGTGGTCAAGACGGAAAAAGACATCAAAGTAGTGGTTCAGAACCAGGAAAAAGTCGATACCGTTATGGACGACGAGTACTCCGACGAAGTGGTTAAACCCGTTTACGTTCAGAGAGTCACTAACAAGAAAAAGGGTAAAAACAAAAAGAAAAAGAGATAATCGGTAAATTATCCGCACAAGAAAACGGCGTTTTGAAAACGCCGTTTTTTTTAAGCGGATTTTTTGCGGAGCTTGACGAAGCCTTTTATATCCACGATTTCGGTCCCGAGACAGAGGCCGCAATACATTATAAGTCCTCCCGCCGAAGCTAAAATCAGAGCGAGGATTTTTACGTGAGGGGCAAGCAGGTCGTTGATACATTCGCTGAGGAAAGCCGACGGGAACAGAAACAGAAGAACCATTGCCATATATTTGAGGAACCCGAAGGAAAAACCGACATGCTTTTTCAATGCGTATACGTTCAGAACGGAAGTTATAAGAAGGGAAAGCATAGAGGCCGCTGCGACGGCATAGATCCCTATAAATTGCGGTAAAATCACTATCGCCGCTATCATGAACAGCTCGCCTATCACGAAATTGAGAAAGGTAAGCGGCTCTTTCCCGATGGAATTGAGGGCGGATTGCGTAAGTTGAGACAAACTCATGGGGAGCATTAAAATAGCCGCGAAACTGAGGTACTTTCCGCTTTCGACGTCGTCGTAGAGAAGAGAGGTGATTTCCTCCCCGAGGGAAAGATACAAGACCATAAACAGTCCGCTGACCAGGAAAGCGAAATTTATACCGTTGTTGAGGTGTTTATTGAGGGTGGAAAACTGTTTTTTCGCTCCGTTTGCACTCATTTCGGGGACGAGGACGACGGCGAGACTGCCTATTATCGCATTGGGGGCAAACAACAAGGGATTTGCCATGCCGGCTATACGCCCGAAGGACGCCGTGGCGTCTGAAGGGGACAAGCCGAAATCAACCAGCCGCAATGGAAGAATAATGGCAACCAGCGTGCCTATGAGGCTGGAAAAAAGCCGCATAGCGGTCACGGGCAGGGCGGGCAGCAATATTTTTTTGAAGGAAACGGGTCTTTCAAGCTTGCCGCCTTTGGCGAGAAATACCGCAAACAATATCACGGCGATGATTATATCGCTGACGGTAAAGGCAAGACATACCGCATAGGCTCCGCCTATTCCGGCGATCAGTCCCGATATGAACAGCACGCTGAAAAGGATACGCAGGACTTCCTCCACCGTTTCGGTAACGGAGAAAGCGGTAAACTCCTTTTTTCCCCAGAACCAACCTCTGATAACCGAATATACCGTGGTGGAAAGGAGAGCCGGGAGCATAACCAGAAACAGCGGATAAGCCCCTTGGTCGGAAAAAAGGAAATAAAGATATTTGTTGAATACGCTCAGAACGATCAGACTTACCGCAGAAACGATAAGTCCGAGCAGCAAAGCCGTGGTAAAGAGGGAATAATCGTTTTTACCGTGAAGGGCGTCGGTCTCGGCAGTCTTGCGGCTGAGGACGAGAGGAATACCTGACGAGGACAGCGAAGCGAACAGATAAAACACGCTTATCGCTATCTGATATAAACCTATTGCCTCGGCGCCGAGCGATCTCGACAGATAAATTTTGAAGATGAAACTTAGTATTCTGGTAAAAACACCGAATACCGTCACGGTGGCGACGGAGGCGAGAACTTTCTTTTTTTTCATAATAAAAATATATGGATAATCTGCGTCGGCTATGCTTGACAAAGACGGGCGGGGTTAATATAATGAGAATGTGCAGAGTAGACAAGCAGCGTTAAGTGTCGCAAAATGGGATGTTGTTTGCGAACGAAGGCTTACCACCGCGGTTGCTTGTCGCGTCCGTTGCCGACGAAATTTATTTATATAAGTTTTAGTTTACACGGAGGCTCTCCCGAATTTATTTAGGAGGTCTTTTTTATGTCCGATTATCCGGAAAACTCAGCTTCGGTGCAGCCGGTCAAGCCCCGCAAAAGGAAAGGTCTGACGGCAAAGGCGTTGGCTTACACCGCCTTGCTCACGGCGATAAGCGCGGTATGTAACATCTATACCGTTTACTTCGGTGCGGGAACCTCTCTCGCCGTCTCGTTCACCTATATCCCCAACTTTTTCGCAGGGGCTTTTTTAGGACCCTTCCCGGGGTTCATATGCGGTCTGTTCGGAGACCTGATAGGGTGCTGGATCGCTCCGAAAGGAGATATAAACCCCATAATACTCCTGGCAAGCGGTCTGTTGGGACTGATCCCCGGGATAGTGTTCAGACTGTTTAGGAAGGAGGGAGAAGTCACCCGTCCCTTGCTCGCTTCGGTGATAAGCCTTATAGCCGTACTGGCGATATGCACCGTTCTGAATACCATAGGGCTTTACCTGTTCTATTTCAAAGGGATAGGCAGGACGCTGGAAGCGGTGTTTGCCCTCCGTATGCCCAAGCAGGTGCTGGTGTGGTTAGTGAACGCCGTCATTATCCTCGCCATAAGGGTCCCGATGGGTAAATTGATTAAATTGTAAGTTAACTGTAGCGATAGCAACAAATAAATCCGATTTTCGAATACTGTATATAAAATATTCCGGAGGGAACGGATTTTTGACGAAACGCTTCGACGTGCCGACGCGGGATTTTTCCGGGCGGAGGGACGGAAGCGTTCGTTTTTTTGTCGAAAAAAATTCCTTTTCACGGTAAATTTTTGTTTCATAAATATTGAAATCGTTTTTTGCGTTATGTTATAATAAAACAAGTCATAAGTAATATACTTAATATTGCTTGTGTTTATATAGATACTTATGGAGTAAATCTTCGCGATGATATATAGATTTTTTTCCTCCGTCGAGAGCGGGGCTTCTTCGGTTGTTTCCGACCGTCTCGACGCACATAGCTATTTCGTTCCGTTTTCTTGCAGAAAATATTGCGAAACTGCCGATTTTTATAAAGAAAGAGCTTTCAGCGACAGGATCGTTTCGCTGAACGGGGACTGGAATTTTGCCTTTTTCCCGAACGGGATCAAGGACGAATTCCATTCGGATACCGATTTTTCCACGGTAATTTCCGTACCTTCGTCGTGGGAAAGCGGGGGGTTTTTGCCGGTGCGTTTTCTCGACGGGTATGAATTTTCTTTCAGGAAACCCGTTCTGCCCGCTAAAAAAATCAAAAAAAATCC
>CASDZI010000034.1 GCA_949285605.1 uncultured Christensenella sp. | reverse complement strand
TTGCGAATATACATCTTGCTTTAATGTTATTTGCATTAACATTAACGTTGGAATCAGCATTTACTGTTGCATTCTGTGTTGTAACAGAGGCGAGGATAAATCCTAAATCTGCCGCTTTTGAGAATACTTCCGCTGTTATTGCTCCGGCAAGTGTATTATCAGCCGCATTTACGCCTGATAACACATTTACGTTGTCTGCTTTTGAAATCGTAAGGTTAGGATTATTAATAGCGGCTCCGAATTTAGCGGAAGCCTCAGAATTTTGCTCGCTGCCGCTGACGCCGATCGCGGTTAATGATCCGAGATACATTGTAGTACCCGTAGTTATACCGTTTGTAGCAGCTACTATATTTAAGTCGTTATTTAATGCAATATCGCCTGAGGCGTCTATTATCGCGTTGGTTACGGCATTGGAAACAGCAGAATTTACAAGAATTCCGACTGAAATACCTGATGCCTGATATGCCTGCATTTCTGAATTTAAAGAGCTGGTATTATTAGCTTTTACGTTCAAATTGTCAGCATCAATATCAACTGCCCCTGTAACAAGAGCTTTTGTATTGTTAGTTGTTTTTACATCCGCAACAACAGCATTCACGCTTGCTCCGGAAATTCCGGCACCGAATGCTTTTGCAGAAATATTATCAGTTGATTCAGCAATTACATCAATATTACCTGCCTGAACTTTCCCGCCGTTGATTTGAGCGGTAGTCTGAGCATTGTTTCTGAAATATGCAACATTTCCGCCGACGGACACGCCGCTTAAAGATGCCTGATTTGCACTTGTATTAGCATTAATATTATTTGAAGCTTTAACTGAAACTTTATTGCGTCCTGCGTCAACATTACCGCCCAGTGAAGCGTTAGTTTTATAGTTCATATTTGTAACAAGTACGTTTGCAGCAAGCGCGCCTAATCCGATTGCGGCATTCTCATTTGATTTCTTAAATTGAAGTGTATTTGAAGCATTAACGTCAACCGAACCGTTTGAAGTAACATTTGCATTAACATTTGCGGAAGTTCCGCCTTTTGAACCTGTTCCTGCAAGTTCAACCGAACCTGAATTATAGCCCGCACTTACTTTATTCCCGTCTTTATCAACAATTTGAAGATTGTTTAATACGGAATCGTTTCCGCTGACTGTGGAATTTGCCGTTTCTTGAGTTGTTGTAACAGCATCAGAGTTATCAGCAACAAGATAACTATTTGTATCACTATCCGAGAATTTAGAACCGATTGAGGTAACTGAAACAGAACCCGCCATGCCGGACATTCCGGCAGCTGCGGAAGCAGTTAATACATCAATATTTAAATCGGATACGGCATCAACGTCCAGAGAACCGACGTTTACGGCACTATCAGAATTTACTTCCGCAAGTACGGCATTGTTTATGATATTTACATTTGAGGAACCTGCAGCAGCTCCTGTAGCTCCGACAGCCGCAACACCTGCTCTTGCTGTTAAATCAAAATCTTCATAAGCGTTAACTTTTAAAGCTCCGTTTGTCGAGATTTCTTTCCCGCTGTTATTTATCTGTGCTTTAACTTCATTTTCAATAACATTTACGTTCACTGATAATCCGCCGGCAAAACCGCCGCCTGCCGCTGTATAGTTATCAGAAGTAACTGCAGTTTTATTCTGTGCATCGAGAGTTATTGATGAACTTTTTGAAACTGCAGAGTTATTGATTTCTGCTGTGTTTTTATTTGTCAGAACATTCACAATAGAACCTGTACCGGCTGCAACGGCTCCGCCTGACACATTAGCATAAACAGCCTTAACCGTTGTATCCTGATCGGTTGTAACATTAACCGCACCATTACTTGATACTGTTGAATTTGAAACTCCTGCATAGAGTTCATTTTTAACAGTGTTAACAAGTGCTGACACATTTACCCCTGCAAGCCCTGAAATTGCAACTGAGAATGCATTGAAATCAAGTGTCTGATCAGATTTTGCATTAACGATAAGTGATGTTAAATCGTTAAGAACAGCATTAGCAATATAAGCCTTAGTTCTATCCTGAATAATATTCGTAACCCCGTTAGCGTTCACACCGACAGCAAGACCGCCAAAATTCGCACCTGCAAGCCCGCCTGTCATTTTATCAATCTGCTGGGCATTAACCTTCCAAGTTCCGCCGTTAACAGTTACACCGTCAACGTATGAAAGAATATCATTATCCATAATGTTTGCGATAACCGCTAACCCGATAGCCGCACCAATACCGGCAATTCCGGCAGATGCAAGATTACTGCCCATTGTGATGGAAGATTCTGCTCTGACGTTTGAATTGCCCGCTACATTAATATTCTTATCCTGTGTTCCCGTAATTGCCGCGGTCAAATCGTTGTTAACCACGTTTGAAATCACATTAGCGCCGATTTGTCCACCGACACCTGCAACTCCTGCAGCAGCAATTAAATCAAAGACGTTAAAGGTATTTTTAGCATTTACGTCGAGTGAGTTTGCAGTAATATCAGAGTTTTCAATTTTTGCTTCCGTATTTGCAGAATTCTGGTTTGTAATAGCCAGACCCTGAACATTTGCGCCTTCTCCAGCAACACCTACTGAGGCACTCATTGAGGCTATATTATTTGTACTGGAAGCTTCCACATCAACATCTCCGGCACGTTTATCCGCATTGCCGATTGTTGAATTTGAGATTTTAGCGCTTGTTGTATTAACTGTGCTGTTTTCATTAACATATCCTGATACAACAGCCGTTGCAGACGCTGCAACTCCGCCCATGATTCCGTTAAGAGTATTTGTATCATGAGCCTTGACAGATACATTACCGGTTTTAACAGTTGTATTATCAAGTAAAGCGTTTGTATCGCCCCTTACGACATTTACAAGTGCTGTTCCTGAAACTGCCGCAGTACCGGAGGCTGCAACGCTTCCGACAGCGTCATAAGTCACTGTATCAGAGGTTGCAAGAATATTTAAATTACTTGAATTTTCTATAACAGAATCTTTAACACTTGCATTAACGTCATTAATAATAGTATTAACAACAGCAGAGCCGCCTACTGCAGCAGTTCCGGCCGCAGTTACGTTAAGTGCCGAAATTATAGGGGTATAACCTGAAATATCTATTGAAGTCAAATTTCCAGGGTCTAAACCCAATAAAGTTGTATAAAGTCCTGCTTTATCCCCATATTTAGTTTTGTTGTAATCCTGAGAAGCTTTTACATCTATATTATGTGTCACATCAAGGATAGCGTTATCAACAGATGCGTTTACGTGTGAATTTATAACATTCACAATACCGAGCCCTGCAACACCTGCTGTACCTGCAGCAGACACGAGAGCCGTTATTGCGCCGACAGATTCTTCCGAGCGTGCGTTTACTTCAAGACTGTTTGCTTTTATGTTTGTTTTGTTTGTGGATGTTTCTTTGCCAACATTTGCGTTTACGTTATTGTCAAATGTATTAACAAAAGCAACTCCGCCGACAGATGCTGTGCCTGAACCTGAAACCGCAAGGTTGTCGGACTGAGAATCAACTGTTTCTGACGCAATAACTTTTACATCACCTGCTTTTGAATTTTCGCTTATTCCGCTGATTTGTACATTATCACCTATTGAAGCTGATGTTGTATTCACAACCGTATTAACATTAGCGGAACCGTTAACAGCAACATTACCTGCGCCGCCTCCGATTACCATAATAGTTCTTATAACCTCTTTATTTTCAGCTTTTACATTAACGTTTCCACCGGTTTTAATAACAGCATTATCCCCGATAGACGCCGAAGTTGTACCTGTCACTACATTTACAAATGCAGAACCGCCTACAGCTGCCTTTCCGCCTGCAGTCAAACTTCCGACAATTGCGTTTATGATTACAAAGTCGTCTGCCAGAACATCAACTGCACTTGCAATAATTTCTGTATTATTGCCGATTGAAGCAGTCACATTATTATTTATAACCTTTGTGATAATAGATCCGCTGACACCTGCTGTTCCGCCGCCAGCAAGGTCATAAGACATCTGCCAGCCGTCAAGAGATGAGACATTATTATCATCAATCAATTTTGCAATATCGGCAATATCTGTTATTATATAGTTTCCGTTATCGTCTTTTTTGCCGCCTGATGCGTTTTGTGCAGTTGCGCTTACTGTAACAGCCCCATTTTCTGAATTTACAATTGTGCCGTCATTAATTTTTGCGCCTACTGTTTTATTAAGTACATCAACCGCAATAGAGCCGCCTACACCAACTTTAGAACTTCCTGCAAGAGTTCCGCCTCTTGATACCATATCTGAATTATCGTAAGCGATTACTTCAAGTCCGTTTGAAGTTATTCTTCCGCCGGCTTCTGCAAGTGTAGTGTTAGTAAGTACGTTTGCCGCGACATTTGCCGCTGCCGCGAATTTACCCGTAGATATAGTGGCCGCTGCCGGAATTATATTAAGATTTTCATAAGACTGAGCTTTTGCACTCACCTTACCGCCGGCAGTAACTGTAGAATTAACTTTTGATTGAGTGTCGTTTGTATAAACATTTGTAATAATATTCCCGCCGAGAGCATTGCCCTGACCGAGTGCAAGTCCTGCAACGGCAGTAATTCCCTGAATATCGTTTTTGTAGTTTGCAATATTTGATATGGCACCGGTTGAATTAATTGAGCCGCCTGTAATGTATGAGTAAATATCACTGTTCAGGACGTTAACAATGGCGTTTGCCATAGCGGAACTTGCACCGCTTGTGTTAAGCCCCATATTTACAGCTAAGAATTTCAGAACCTCAATTTCATCTGCACTTACCGATACAGACGCTGAATTTGTGATTGTGCTGTCTGCAATTTCAGCTTTCACAGCATTATTAATAACATTCACGACTGTTCCAAGCCCGACGTGTTCATCGGAGCGCATATGAGGGCTGCGGAAGGGTTGAAACTGCAAAGAGAAACGGGGGCGGAAATACTGGCGACTCACCTTGCTCCGGACTTTTCTCCCGAAGCTCTTTTCGCCGACAACGACAAAATAAACGTCGCCGAAGAGGGAAGAACCTATACCGTGCGGCATAAATAAATTATTAAAAGCGGGGAGGCAGCTATGTTGGTGACGGCTCACGGAGGATCCTTCGGTACGGGCAGAAATACCGAAAAATATTTTCAGACCATAAAGGATTATAACGTAGATATTATCGAAGTCGATATTTGGAAAACGGGCGAAATGCTATACATAAGTCATTTGCCCCGACTTTTTCCGCAATTATGGACGTTGCCGTTGAGTTACGTTTTCGAATACGTCAAAGAGCACCGTTTCAAGGTCAACTGCGACGTGAAGCAAGGGGGACTGGTAAAACCGGTGACCGAGCTTGCCCGTTCCTACGGGGTGGAGGATCTGATATTGTTTACCGGAAGCGTAAAGCCCTTCGAAATAAAGGACGTTACCGGCGAAGTGTGGTTAAACAGGAGTTTTTTCGGAATGCCGCCCGTTTGCGAGAACGTCGGAAAGATGAAAGCGAGGATAGAAAGTTACGGAAAAAGCAATATAAAGGGGATAAATTTCAATTATAAACACCTTACCGACGAGTTTTTGAAAAGATGTACCGAAGCGGATCTTGCGGTTTCGGCGTTTACGGTGGACGACGAGAAAGAGCAGGAAAGGCTGATAAGCTATCCGATAATAGCCAATTTGACCAGCAATATACCCGACGTTACTTTGAAACTTTTGAACAGAGAGATTAAGAGGAAAAAAGGTAAAAAATAAAAAAACTAAAGAAAAAGTAAAAAAGAAGGAGCGACACGATGAGCAAGTTATACGATATAGTGATGATAGGACACACCTCTGCGGACATAAACGTGGATTGTCACGGAGAGGAGGTTCGGGAAATAGGCGGAGCGGTTATATTTTCTTCTGCGGCGGCTTTCGCGGCAGGAAAGAAAGTCGCCGTCGTCACCAAACTCAACGAAGCCGACAAAGCCCGTCTGGAGCGTTTCGTGATACCTGCCGAGGACGTTTATCCCATTTTTTCGGGAAAAAGCACCTCGATAAAAAACGAATATTTTACCGAGGACAAGGAAAAGAGGCGTTGCACCTGTATTTCGCAGTCCGAAGGATTTACCGCAAGCGACCTGCCCGCAGGCGTGGAAGGTAAAATATATCATTTTGCCGGGCTCATAAAAGGAGACTTCGACGGTGAAACGATAAAGGAACTTTCTCTAAAAGGCAGAACCGCAGTGGACGTGCAGGGACTTTTGCGTTGCGCAGGGGAGACGGGCGAAATGTATTTTGCCGACTGGGCGGAGAAGAAAGAATATCTTCCTTACGTCCATTATCTGAAGACCGACGCGGCGGAGGCGGAAATTTTAACGGGACTGACCGACCGTTACGAAGCGGCGAGAGTGCTTTATTCGTGGGGTGCTAAGGAAATAGTGATAACCCACAACACCGAAGTCATAGCTTACGACGGCAAGGGAATGTACGCCTGTCCCATAAAAGCGAGGAACCTTTCGGGCAGAAGCGGAAGAGGGGACACCACGTTTGCCGCATATCTTGCCGAAAGACAGGACAAGAATTTAGCCGAAAGTCTGCTTTTCGCCACCGCTACCGTTTCTGCGAAAATGGAAAAGAGCGGACCCTACAGGGGGACGAGGAAGGATATAGAAGAGTATATCGCCGAATTCTACAAAGAAGGAGAGGTAAGGAAAATTCAATAAAATGAACAGAGCGCAACTGTTGTTCAAGGCGATAGACGTGATAGGCTATCCTTTACAGAACACCGTTCGGAAGAAAGGCGTGACTTGCGAAAAGGATATAGCTTACGGAGACGCCGAAAGACAGAAAGTCGATGTTTATTACGCCGATATTTACAAAAGTGTAAAAAAGACCGTTGTCGTGAATTTCCACGGCGGCGGATTTGTTATGGGTAACAAAAAATACCGCAGGAGTTTTGCGGAGATATTAGCCGATAAGGGTTACTTCGTGGTCAACGCCAATTACCGCCTCGGCCCCGAACACCTCTTCCCTTGCTGCGCCGAAGACGCCGTCAAGGCGGTGAACTTTCTCGCCGAGCTTGCGAGAGACCACTATATAGACCTCGATAAAGTAGTGGTGTGCGGAGACAGCGCAGGGGCGTACGTTGCGTCCTTTGCCGTTGCGGCGGCATATTCGGAGACGCTAAGGAAGCGGCTCGGCTTGCCCGCTCCCGTCGTGCGTCCCAAGGGATTTATCGGTTTCTGCGGCGTTTACGACGTGGCTAAGATGGTGGCGATGCGAGAGCCTTTCGGAATAGCCAAGGTGACGGGGGAGAGTTTTATGGGGATAAAACTCCGCCACAATATCAAAGCGCTTATGCAGTACGAGTATCTGGATTGCGTTTCCACCGTGGATCTGGTGACCCCCGACTGGCCGGAATCGCTGATAGTTTATTCCGCCCACGACATAATCTGTCCCCACCAGGGGGAAGCGATGATAAAGAAATTTTCCGACTGCGGCGTGCCGTGTTCCTTTTACAGAGCGCCGTCGCTTGTCGATAACCATTGTTTTCATTTCCATTTTTGGCGGAAGGCTTCCAAAGAAGCCATGGCAGCCGCCGACAGGTATCTTGAGAAAATTTCAAACTGAAATTCTTTATTCCGAAAGTTAAGGACATAAAAAAAACCGCTCGGCTGCAAAGCGGTTTTTTATTGTGACGAAAGGTAAAAAAATCAGAGTAAAGTTATACCGGCTTCGTTGCACGAAGAGACGGTTTCGGTATCCCAAACGGAGCATTGCACTTCCCCGATATGGGCTTTTTCGAGGAGCAGCATACATAACCTGGACTGTCCTATCCCGCCGCCCATGGTCAAGGGAAGGACGCCGTCGGCAAGGTCTTTATGGAAGGGGAAAGCGAGTCGGTCGAGAGCGTTGGCTTTCTCTAGCTGGGAAAGAAGGGAATCCCTGTTTACCCTTATACCCATGGAGGAAACTTCGAAGGCTCGTCCCAGAAGTTCGTTATAGAACATTATATCGCCGTTCAGGGTCCAGTCGTCGTAGTCGGGAGCTCTGCCGTCGTGCTTTATGCCCGAGCGGAGGACGTCGCCTATCTGCATTATAAAGACGGTGCCGTGTTCGGCTACGAAGGCGTCTTCTCTCATACGGGGAGTCAGTCCCGGGTAAAGGTCTTCCAGTTCCTGCGTGGTTACGAACGTTACTTCTCTTTTCAGTTCGGGACCTACTCCGAAACGCTCTTTTACCGCTTCGGCGGTATCGCAGACGGCGTTCACGATGTCGCGGACGGTTTCTTTAAGATAAGTTTCGTTACGGGTTTCGGCGGTGATTATTTTTTCCCAGTCCCATTGATCCACATAGACGGAATGGATATTGTCCATTTCTTCGTCGCGGCGTATGGCGTTCATATCGGTGTAAAGTCCTGTCAGAGGTTTGAAACGATATTTATGCAGGGCGTAACGTTTCCATTTTGCGAGAGAATGTACCACTTCGGCAAGCGTTCCCGTTGCTTTGACGTCGAAACGCACCGGTCTTTCCACACCGTTCAAGTCGTCGTTAAGTCCGCTTCCGGAGTCCACGAACAAAGGACCCGACACTCTTAAAAGATTGAGGCGTGCAGACAGATTCTTTTGAAAAGAAGCCTTTATAAACGCTATCGCTTCCTGCGTTTCGTAAACTCCGAGTGCAGGACGGTAATTTTCGGGAATGAAAGTTTTTGCCACGGTGGACCTCCGTAAAAAATCGATATTTTTCTTATTATATATCAAAAAAGGACTTCGTTGCAACATATTTTCGGCAGTGTGAGAGAGTGAATTTTCAGCAAGGCGGGTATTGACTTTGCCGATAAAATAATATATAATAATAAATTGTTTAATGAGGTATGCGAACGGCTCATTGGGCAGTATAATTATAATATATCAATCAGGAGGTAGCAATGTTAAGCAATCTGAACGCCGTTTCCCTGGCTACCGGCGGGTTGATTGCCTTAATCGTCGCTATACCCGTGGCTCTGGCTATCGGTGCTTTAGTCGCCTTACTGGTGTACAAAAAGACGGTAGAAAAGAAGATCGGGGATTCCAGAAGCGAAGCGTCGCGAATAATGGAAGAAGCGAGGATGGAAGCAAAAACCCTGCGTAAGGAAGCTCTGCTGGAAGCGAAAGACGAACAGTTGAGATTGCGTAACGAGTTTGAAAAAGAGACCAGACAAAGACGAAGCGAACTGCAGAAACAAGAAAACAGGCTGAATCAGAAAGAGGACGTACTCGACAAGAAAGAAGCCGCCG
The DNA here is from genome assembly GCA_949285605.1 of uncultured Christensenella sp. Lineage (GTDB taxonomy): Bacteria > Bacillota > Clostridia > Christensenellales > DTU072 > CAG-1782. The sequence goes on along the minus strand of CASDZI010000034.1, from coordinate 5,266 downwards.
TCGACGCCAAACTCGATTCGGTGGAAAAAATCAAAAAATCCATCGAAGAAAAGGAAACCCGTCTCAAAGAGATGGAAGAGGATTTGGGCAATCAGCACGCCAAGATGCTCGCCGAACTCGAGAAAGTGTCGGGTATGACGGTAGCCGAAGCAAAACAGACTCTGATTAACGAAATTACCGAAGAAGCAAAGAAAGACGCAGCGGTACTCGTTAAGGAAATCGAGTCGAAAGCCCGTGAAGAAGGGGAAAAACGCGCCAAGAACATTGTGGGACTCGCCATTCAAAGATGTGCGGTGGACCATGCGGCGGAAACCACGGTAAGCGTGGTGGAACTTCCCTCGGAAGAAATGAAAGGCCGTATAATCGGCAGAATGGGACGCAACATCAAAGCCTTGGAATCGGTGACGGGAGTGGATATCATAATCGACGATACGCCCGACGTTATCACGCTCACCGGTTTCGATCCGGTACGCAGGGAGATAGCCCGTCTTACGTTGCAGAAACTGGTCAGCGACGGACGTATTCATCCCGGTCGCATAGAAGAAGTGGCCGAAAGAGTACGCAGAGACATCGACAATCAGATCAAGGAAGCCGGCGAGAGTGCGGTTTTCGACGCCGGATTGTTCGGGATACACCCCGAAATAGTCAAGTTGCTGGGCAGAATGAAGTATCGTACAAGTTACGGACAGAACGTATTGAAACACTCGTTGGAAGTATGTTTCCTGGCAGGGCTTATGGCGCAGGAACTCGGCGCCGACGTCAAAGTCGCAAAAAGAGCGGGACTTTTACACGACCTCGGGAAAGCGGTGGACCACGAATACGAAGGCACGCATATCCAGATAGGTGTGGAACTTGCCCGCAAGTATAAGGAAAAAGAAGAAGTGGTGCACGCCATAGCCGCGCATCACGGAGACGTGGAAGCCAAAACTCTGGAAGCGGTCATCGTTCAAGCCGCGGACGCCATCAGCGGTGCAAGACCCGGGGCGCGCAGAGAGTCTTTGGAAAGTTATGTAAAACGTCTGGAAAAACTGGAAACTTTAGCAAACTCGTTCGCAGGAGTGGAATCTTCCTACGCCATACAGGCGGGAAGGGAGATCAGAGTTATAGTCAAACCCGAACAGGTTGACGATAATGCGACGGTGTTCCTGGCAAAGGAAATCGCGCAGAAGCTGGAATCCGAACTGGAATATCCGGGACAAATAAAAGTCAACGTGATAAGAGAATTGCGGAGCGTGGAATACGCAAAATAGTTTTTTTATCTCAAATTTCAGGACGATTTTCCGCCGCTTCTTTACGGAGCGGCGGTTTTTTTTACGATAAGGCTTGTGCGTAAAGGACATTCCGTTATATTATGGTAATATGAGTAGGAAATTAACGGTGATTATCTTAATTGCGGCGGTAGCGCTTGCCCTGTCGGCAACGGGATGCGCGGAAGAAAAGATTTACGTCGATTACGACCTTTACGGGGAAAGGACTTACGGAGTTGAGATAAGCGAAGCGGAAAACTACCGTATTTTCACGCCGCAAGCCGAAGGCGCGGAATGGGCGTTTTTGTTTTACCTCGGTACGGCCATGCTCGTCTCGAACTACGACGATATTCTGACTGAAATTGCCGCCACGGGAATAACCGTCGTCGTCAGTCCCAATCCTTTTCCCGACGTTTTTTACGACGAAACCGAAAAAGCCTACTCCTTGACCGAAGCGAAAAAATTTTTCATAGGAGGACATTCGCAAGGAGGTGGAGCGGCGGTAAGGCGCGCCTGTGAAAATCCGACCTCGACTTACGGTTGCGTTTTGTATTCTCCTTTGATAAGTAACGATTTTACCCTCGCCGACAAAGACCTTCCCGTTCTTTTTTTCGAAGCGGAAAATGATAAAGTGCTTTCGTCGAGTATGAAAACGGCGGCAAAAGAACGTATGAGCGAAAGTTGCGAATTCATTTTTTTAGAGGGCGCCAACCATATGGTTTACGGAACGAAGGAATTTTTCGCAGACGGCGAAAACGACGTTCCGAAAGCGGATACTCAGGCGAAAACGGTTTCCGAAACCGTGCGGTTTTTCCGTTCGATCATCAGGGGAAAATAATTATTTCAAATGCGGGTTTTCAGGCTTTATAACCGCAGGCAAATTGTTTTTTCTTCGGTATATCCTCTTTTGCAAATGTAACGTATATATAAGATTCGTGACGAAAGCTTTGCTTTCTTCGTCCAGTTCGGAAAACTTGTCCAAAAGAGAAATTTCGTTTGCCCAACCTTTCATTCTTACAAAATAATCCTGCCCCGAAGTCTCGGATACGAAGCGAGAGATGATATTTTTCATCTTGTCGGACAGATTGCAGTAAAGATTATAGTCTTCCAGGTTGGAAAAATGTTTTTTAGCATATTCTTCGTCGGAGATTGCGGAACGTCGGGTCGTTTTTGCGTCGGAATTTATATTTTCGGGAATTTTTTTATCGGGAAGGTCGTCGGAGTCCAGTCCGAGCAAGAAATCGGCAGACACGTTGAAGTATTCGGACAGCTTTATAAGCTGTTCGGCTCTGGGAAGTCTGCCTTTAGTTAGCCAGCCGTTGATGGTGGGTATGGGAATACCGCTTTCTTTAGCAAGAAGAGTTTGGTTGCCGCCCGTCTTTTCCATCAGCAGATAACTGAATATTTCCTTGAATTCCACTTTCTGCACCTTTAATTTTTATCATGCGACGAAGCGCCTTCTGTATTTATTATTTTAGCAAATTATATTTTGTTTATTATTGACTTATCTTAAAAGATATAGTATTATAAATTTATCCTAAAGGATATTATAAGCCCGAATTATCGTATTTCAGAAAGAAAAACAGGTTTTGTTATAGATGAGGGCAGGGAATAAAGGGAAAGTCGCCCGACGGAAGCGGGCGGCTTTTTCGTTCGGATACGGCTAAGAATATAAACTTGCGAAAAAAAAAGGTAAAAAACAAGACGCTCCGAGGGAGCGTCTTTTCTTAAGCTATCGAAATGACCGAATTTCCGACAAGCGACGTGCGAAAATTCAATACACGATATTGCATTTCATTTCGAAGATATCGTCTATCATTCGGTGGACGAGACGGGCTTCTTCGTTCTCCGACAGGCGGTAATGGATCTCTTTACCGATGCGTTTTGCGCTTATTATGTTGGCTTGACGCAGGATCTTGAGGTGGTGGCTGACTGCGGGGGCGCTCATATCCACGGCTTTTGCTATATTCGTGACGCACTCTTCGCTGTGACAAAGTAACCACAGTATCCGCAGTCGGGTTCCGTCACAGAGATGGCTGAAAGTATCTGCGACTTTATTTCCTCTTTCGGCGTCGGGCATATTTTCCAACAATTCGATATGTCCGTGGTCGTGATAATTTTTTTTGTTTTCCATTTTCCTTCCGTAGTTTGCCTTTATTCAATATTCAGTATATAACTTTCCTTCGGGAATGTCAATTTAAGTAACAAAAACAGAGCTTTTCTTAATACATTATATAGAATACGTTTTTTGAGAGGTGAAGATTATGGAATGTATCTGCAAGGCGGATTTACCGTATCCGGAACCGGAAATTACGGAAAAGAGCCTGTATGAAGTCAAATTGCTGATGCCTGCATACGCAGGAAGAGAGAGCGAGACCACGGCGATATTTTCGTACATATACGGGCATTACGTGACTATAGGGCTTAAAGGCGAGCTTTCGGATTGTCTGGAAAAAATAGCAATCAGCGAAATGCGTCATCACGATATTTTAGGGAAAGCTATAGTTCAACTCGGCGGAACACCTTACATAGGCGGCAATTACAGCTACTGGCAGGGCGGTTACGTCAATTACGTCAAGGACCCCGTAGCTATACTGAAAAACGCAATAGCCGGCGAAAAACAGGCTATTCACGACTATGAAACCATAGCTGCCAGAACCCGTATGAAAGAAATAAAAATTCTGATAGAAAGAATTATTTTGGACGAAAGGGTGCACGTGGCAACGTTAACCAAGCTCTTGGAATATTATTCCTCTTCCTCTTCTTCGACTTTGTCGTGATAGGTGACGGAAACGTCGGTATCTTTGAACGGGGTGAGGTTATTTTCGGCAAAATAATAGGGTAACTTTACCTCTGTCAAAGCCGACCCTTCGAAAGCTCCGACGGAGATCCAGGTCAGGGAAGAGGTCTGCGAAAAGGTTATTCGGGTCAGAGAAGAGCAGCCGTAGAAGGCGTTTTCGTAAATTCCGCTTACCGAGTCGGGGAAAATGATCTTAGACAAGGAGGAACAGTTATAGAAAACGTCCTTGCTTATCTGCGTAAGATTTTCCGAAAGAGTGACGCTTTGGAGCGAGGTGCAGCCGTAAAACGCCCCGTCTCCGATTTTGGTAACGGTGTCGGGAATGGCAATTCCGGTAAGGGAAGAACAGCCGTAAAACGCCTCCGGGTCGATATAAGTAAGCAAAATATCGTCGGCGAAGACGACCGTTTCGAGGGCGGTACAGTTATAGAAAGCATGGTAAGTATCCCTTGAAAAACCTGCGGGGAAAAAGACGGAGCGGATTTGCAGTCCCCGGAAAGCGTTGGCGGCAAGACCTTTTACGGGGATATTGTCTTTCCCGACGGGAATAGTTATGTCTCTGCCCGTCCAGTCCACGGTCGATTTGGGTCGCACGGTATAAAAAGCATACCCTTTGTCGTCGGTGGATAATTCGTACTCGTAGTCTTCGGCATACTGGTTGGAAACGGTGGCGTCCAGCCATTTGGCGTAAAGAGTGTAATTTTTGGTCAGGCTCAGGGAAGACCCCGGCTGCCAGTCGAAAATTTCGGTACACTCCTTGTCGGTGAACCAGCCGCCGAAAATTGCGTTTTCCTTGACGGGATCGTCGGGTTTTTTGACCGTTTGCGAATAAAGGACGGATATGGTATCCACCTCGCTTCCTCCGTTGGAATCGAAAACGATACTTACCGTATCGTAAGTGAAAGAATATTCGTACTGCCCGTAAATTATCAGCGATTTTTCGAGATTATCGAGGTGCTTTTGACTGAGCGGTTCGGTCCCGTCTTCGGTTTTGACCACCCATTCCTTGGAAATTATCTGTTTATTGATACCGTCTTCTTTCTGCGGATAATAGTCGGGAACGGCGGGGACGGAGTCTATGTCCACCGTTTCGCCGTAGGCGACGGTTATGGTATATTTGTCCCGTATCTTGCCGCCTATGGAAAACTGTACCGATATGTCGGACTTCTCCGCAGTAACGGTGAAGATTTTGTTTTTGGACTCTATTTTGCCGTTTATA